>NZ_JAMYRK010000097.1:0-15500 GCF_040321335.1 Mesorhizobium sp. M0437 | reverse complement strand
CTGCTGGAGGACGGCACCGACATCCGCATCATCCAGGTCCTGCTCGGGCATGCCAAGCTCAACAACACCGCCCTTTACGCGAAGGTGGCGACCCGCACGGTGCGTGCCGTGACGAGCCCGCTCGACAAACTCGGGCTGTTCAAGCCGGGAGAGATCTCGCCTGACGGTTGAGCCGTGCGCGCCTCGATCGAGGTCGCCGGCATCTTCCGTGCTGCCGGACCCGCCTATCGGGCCGCCCATGCAGGTCATCTGAGCCTCGCCCAGCTCAAGGTCATGTCGGCGATCGAGCATTGCCGCACCGCAGCCCTTGGCGGTCACGTCGAAGCCTGCGAGGACTGCGGCCAATGGCGCATCGCCTACAACTCCTGCCGCAACCGGCACTGCCCGAAGTGCCAGGGCGCGGCCGCACGGACGTGGTTGGCCGAGCGTGAGGCCGACCTGCTGCCGGTCGGCTACTTCCATGTCGTGTTCACGCTGCCCGCCGAGGTCGCCGACATCGCGTTCCAGAACAAGGCGCTCGTCTACGACCTGCTGTTCAAGGCGGCAGCGGAGACGATGCTGACGATCGCTACGGATCCGAAGCATCTCGGCGCGCGCATCGGCATCACCGCCGTCTTACACACATGGGGATCGGCGATGACGCACCATCCGCATGTCCACATGATCGTGCCGGGCGGCGGCATCGCGCCGGACGGAAGCCGGTGGATCTCGTCGCGCCCGGCCTTCCTGCTCCCGGTGAGGATTCTCGGCAAGCTGTTCCGCCGCCTGTTTCTCACCCGGCTGGTCGCGCTGCACGAGGCGGGCCGGCTCAGCTTCTTCGGGTCGATCGCGCACCTGATCAAGCGGCGGGCATTCCTGCGCCATCTTGCTCCCATCCGGAAGAAGCGCTGGGTGGTCTATGCCAAAGCGCCGTTCGCGGGACCGGAGGCGGTACTCGCCTATCTGTCGCGCTACACGCACCGGGTCGCGATTTCGAACAGCCGGCTGATCGCCTTCGACAAGAGCGGCGTCACCTTCCGCTACAAGGACTACCGCCGCGACGGCGCCGATCGTCAGCAGGTCATGGTGCTCGCGACCGACGAGTTCATTCGCCGCTTCCTGCTTCATGTCCTGCCACGCGGCTTCCATCGCATCCGGCACTACGGCCTGCTCGCCGGTTCCGCTCGCAAGGCCAGCCTCGCGCTGGCGCGCGAACTGCTGGGCGTCGCCGCGCCGTCGGAGGACGACAACTCGGTAGAACCGACTGACTTCCGTCCGCCATGCCCCTGCTGTGGCGGACGCATGATTGTCATCGAGGTGTTCGAACGGTGGAAGCAGCCGCGTGGACCGCCGGATGCGCCGACGACAAACCGGCAGAAGTGTCCATGACCCGGCATGGCATGCTCCAGCGTTCAGCCGCAGGCGCCCAGCCTCCGGCAACGGACCCACGCGTGTCCATGGTGATCATCGACGCCGAACCGGTCGCGTCCGGCCGCGCGCCGAGCCGACAATACCGCGTGGCTGAAAGGCGAAGCGGTCCGTCCGCATCAAACCCGCCGCTTGCCGACGGCGGTCACGCCGTCGCCGACACCAGCCGCAAATCGAAATCCCCATAGCCATCGCCTGTGGCCCACGGGTTCCTTCCTCGGGGACTTTCGTACGCCTGCCGGCGCCCGAAACTCTTCACGAAAGCCGTCGGTCCACTTTGGGTAACTACAGGCGCATAAGCGGACATTGCCTGGGTGGCGGCCCCCGGGTTTGACCCATTCCAGACATTCGGCCCCCTTTTCGCGAAGGACGGTCAATTCGACATCGCCTTTTTCTACGGAAACACAGGGTTCTCCCCAAGCGACACTGCCAGCGCGCCCATCAAGAAGCTGACACTAAACTTCGCGCCTACGCACAAGCGCAAGGCTGGTGGGCTGCCCTTTTAAAGGATGAACCTCGTTCCACTCTAAATCGCCGTGATCGGCGTCCTAATGCTCGCCACGCCGTCTGGCGCTTCCGGCAGCACGATATGATCGGCATGGCCGCCTGCCTGCTGATGGCCATTCTAGCGGTCGTGGTGCTGGTGCCCGGATAGCCCGCTGCCGGGGGTGACACAGGGCGCCTCGCGCGACTTCGACTCGCGTATAAGCCGGACACCCTATGGCTCCGCTGCGCCAAATGTATTAGACTGATCTCATATACGTCCATCCGCGGGCGAGCGCGCCCGGAGGGTTAGACGATGACGGTCTACAGGCGATTGTTGCTGGCGAGGGCCTTCCCGATCCGGGTCAGGCTTTTCGAAACCGGTTGGCTTCGGCTTGTCAGTCGGGCTGTGGTCGTTGCTTTCATTTCTTGGTTTGCCGTCGGTGCGGTGACGGCCGGGCCGCTCAACGACGCTGCTCGGGAGGGCGACGCCGGAAAGGTTGCCGAACTCCTGGCACAAGGCGCCAATGTGAACGATCGCGACGAGAGCCGTCAGACCCCGCTGATCGATGCGGCGCTTGCCGGCAAGACCGAGGTCGCCATTGCGTTGATCGGGGCCAAGGCGGACATCGAAGCCCGCAACGATCGCGGCTTCACCGCGCTACATGCGGCAGCCTACTCAGGAAGCCTGGACATCGCAAAATTGCTGCTCGACCACGGGGCCGAGGTCGACGCGTTGAGCACGCACAAGATCACGCCGCTGCATGTGGCAGCAGAAGAGAACCAGACGGCCATCGCGGAGCTGTTGATCTCGCACGGCGCACAGGTCGAGGCAATCCAGGAATACGGGTACACGCCTCTCAGCCGCGCGACATTCTATCAGAGCACCGACGTGATGGTTTTGCTCAAGAAGCACGGCGCAAAATGCCAACCCAAGGAAACGATGGGGTCGTCGTACAAGGTGTGCATCGCCCTCGGCAACTGACATCGAGAAAGGCTACTGGAGGAGAACATGACAGAGAACCGTTCCAGAACGTTTGACAGTTTGCTTTGCGCGGGAGTAGCCGCCGCCTCCCTCCTCCTCTTCGGCACCGGTGGATCCCACGCCGGCGACGGAGTGAACACCGGATACTTCGGCAATGTCGCCATCCTGGGTTATGATCCGGTAGCATATTTCACCGACGGTCGCGCGACGATGGGTTCGCCCAAGATCTCGAGGAAGTGGCTCGGAGCAACGTGGTACTTCGCCAGCGTCCAACACCGGGATGCCTTTGTTTCCGAGCCGGTGCGCTATGCCCCTCAGTTCGGCGGCTTCTGCACCGGGGGAATGTCAGTTAAGGAGGCATCCGCGAACCTTGACCCGGAAGCCTTCCGCATCGTCAATGGCAAGCTCTTCCTGTTCTCCGGAAAGGAGGGCCTGGAGGAAGACTTCGATGCCAACCCGGCGCCTGTCATTGCGAAAGGGGAAGCCGAATGGCCCGCAGTGGAGGCGAAGGAATTCGAGGCTAGAGCGGCGGCCAACTAGCTCCGGCGCGATGTCGTGAGCCCGCAAGTTGAATGGCGCCCGTCACGGAGACACCGAGAAATACCAGACTGTGACGGAGTCCGGCCAAGCGTACTCGTCCTGCGTATCGCTGCTCCCTTGGGGATTGCGATAGACCGGGGCGCAGAACTTGCGGCCGAGCAAGGTCGCGGTGGATTGCGTGCAGAAGAGGTCGCCATCCACGCTGGACGTGCCGGTGATGATGCTGCTTTGCGAGCTCAGTGCGACATCTCCATTTGCGCTCAGCTCCATGACGAAGGCTGCGCCATTGTGTTGATGTCCTACCCATGTCCGATCGCCCGTTAGGGCTCGGATCGCGGCGGCGCCCAGGCGGTCCTCCTCCCGCCCGCGAAAATCGAAGCTCCGCTCCGGAATCCCCGCGGCGCGAAGGGCGCCCAGCCGGTGATCGAGGTCCTCTTGCCGCCGATGGTGGGCGTAAACGACACGATAACCAGCGAGGTTCTGTTCGGGTATCTCTTTCAGGATTGATGCAGCCGCATCGTGCGCCTCGGCCATGCGGCCAAGCCGCGCATTTGCCATGGCCAGCGTTTCGAGACCAAGGTCGCTGCGCTCTCCCGGCTGGACCTTGCTCAGCGCCTGCAAAGCCTTCTCGTACTGATGGTTCATGTAGAGCACGAAGCCGTAATAGTCGAAGACCTGAGCGCGCGGCTTGGGATCGAGCCGCAACACGCGTTCCATCGCTGCCAGCGCCTCCAGGTTCTGTCCTGCGTAGGTCAGCACGATCGCCCGATTGAGCTCCGCCTCCGCGCCGTTCGGGTCCAGCGCGACGGCTTTCTGGACCGACGCGATCGCCTGGTCCCATTCGCCGTCCAGCATCTGCAGGATGCCGAGCACGGCATAGGCGCGCGCAGATTGCGGATTGAGCTCCAGCGCCCGCCCTGCCGCTTCGTAGGAGCGCTGGCGAGCGACGGCGCTGAGCATGAGCACCTGGTAGTCGAAGCCGAGCACGTCCACCGTGGCGCGGGCATAGCCCGAGTAAGCATCTGCAAACGTAGGATCGAGCTTGATCGCCTTTTGATACAGGGACAGGGTCTCTCCGAGAGACCTGTTGTCGACCACATAAACCTTCTGCTCGGCTCGGGTGTAGAAATCGTATGCCTCCAGGCTTCGCGTGGGGAGGCGAGCAATCTGCGCGCGTTCGCCTTCCGTCAGACGCACCGAAAGTGCCTCAACGATACGCCCGATCACTTCGTCCTGAAGTGCAAATATCCTGGAGTAGTCGCGGTCGTATCGCTCGGCCCACATGTTGCTCCCCGTTTGGGCATCGATGAGCTGGACATTGATGCGGACTAGATCTTCCTCCCGCCGGACGCTGCCCTCGACCACGTAACGGACGTTCAACTGCGCCGCGATCTCGTCGACGTCGAGGGATCGATCCTTGAAGGAGAACGCGGAGTTGCGTGCGATGACGAGGAGCCCCGAGATCTTCGAGAGATCGGTGATGAGATCGTCTGCGAGCCCTTCCGCAAAATAATCCTGGCCTGCCTTCTCGCTAAGATCGGTAAACGGTAGCACGGCGATGGAGGGCTTGCCGACCGACGAACCGACCGGGGTGGAACCGTGACCGGGCAGCAGGGCAATCGCTTGCGGCCAGAGAATCACCGCAATCCCCGCTATCAGAGCCAGAACGAGCACCGTGGCGCCGATCACAGGCCATCGCCGAGAGCGCGACTTATTGGCTCCTGCGGTCTGTTCCAGCAGAACCCGATAGGCGCGGACCCGCTCTGGAATGTTCTTGAGACGCTGTTCGCCGAGTGACTTGAAGGTCAGGCCGAGTTTGTTGTGAGCCTGATCGTAGGCCGTTCCCGAGATGACGATGCCGCCAGGATCGCTCAGCCCTTCCAGCCGGGCCGCGATGTTGACGCCGTCGCCGTAGAAGTCGTCCTTGTCGGGGATCACGTCACCAAGGTTGATCCCGATGCGGAACACGATCCGGGTATCTTCGGGAAGACCGAGGTTCTGCTGCGCGGTGACCCGTTGGATCTCAACGGCGCATGCTACGGCATCGACGACGCTCTCGAACGCGACCAAAGCGCCGTCGCCCATGAGCTTGACGATGCGGCCATGGTAGCCCTCGATCGCGGGTTCGATGAATTCGCGCCGGAGCGCCTTGAGCCGCGAGAGTGTGCCCGTCTCGTCCAGCCCCATCAGCCGGCTGTACCCCACCACGTCGGCGGCGAGGATAGCGACCAGCTTCCGTTCGAGATGTTGAACCTGTTCCACTGGGCAGAATTATAAGGAAAGCCCAATGGCAAGACCATACACACTTAGCAGCCAACACCCGTTTCTCCGATGAGGTACGTTACAAAATCGGCTACGGGCGTTCGCCTTGAATTCCGAAAAGGTGATCTTCGACGGAATGTCGGCTCATGGTGCAACCGCGACCTACAGCGTATTCGCCGACGTCAGACTTTCGGGCGACGGCAAAGCTTGCCCCTACGGCCGACAATTGCTGAAGATCCTATGGGGATGGAAGGCGACAGAGTGAAGTCGCCAAACATCACCTGGAGGTCAGCATGCAAGCCAACACCACCAAAGCCCCGGCCGCTATCCGCGTCGATCTTGCCGCAATATTTGTCTCGTTAGAACTGTCTCGTTCAAAATGGCTCGTGACTTCGCTTTCGCCAGGTGGGGGCGAGAGAATGTCGAGACACCTCGTGCCGGGGGGCGACATTCCGGGTTTGCTCGATCATTTCGCAGAGCTGCAACGAAAGGCGGAAGTGCGGACAGGGCGGCGTTTCCGGGTCATATCAATCCAGGAAGCTGGTCTGGATGGATTCTGGATACATCGGGTCCTCGAACGCGAAGGCATCGAGAGTTATGTCGTGGACCCGGCATCCATTGCCACATCGCGTCGCCGCCGGCGGGCCAAGACCGACAGGATTGATGGGGAAGCACTGGTTCGAGCGTTGTTGGCCTACAACCGCGGCGAGCCTCGGGTTTGCGCGATGTTGCGAGTGCCAACGCCGGAGGAGGAAGACCGTCGCCGGTTGGTGCGGGAGCGGAAGGCGCTGACGAACGAGCGGATCAGGCACGTCAACAGGATAAAGGGCCTTTTGTTCAGCCAAGGTGTGTCCGGATACGAACCGTTGAAAGGCGATCGACGCAGATGCCTCGACGCGCTCATTACCGGAGATGGGCGTCCACTGCCGCCAGCGCTCATGGCGCAGATCAGCCGCGAGCTTGATCGCATCGAGTTGCTGATCCAGCAGATCAAGGATGTTGAAGAGGCACGCGACGCCTTGCTCGCGGCAGATGAGCCAACACCGGCCCTGCTGCTCAGCCTCAAGGGAATAGGTCCGGAGTTCGCGGCCGTCCTGTGGTCTGAGGGATTGTCGCGCAAGTTTGACAATCGACGACAGGTTGCCGCCTACGCTGGGTAAGCCAGAGCTCGCTTGAGGCCAATTCGGTGCCTCTCCCCACAGGGCGCCATTTCCGTTAGGATGCTCCGAGATGGCGGGAGGTATGACCTGGATCGCGTTCACCGTAGAATGGCTACCATCCTTGCTGCCGACGCAGTTGGCTACAGCCGGCTGATTGGCAGAGACGAGGAAGGGACACTTGCCACCCTGCGGACGCATCGTCAGATCATTGACCGACTGATAGAGGAACATCAGGGACGGGTGTTCGGGAGCGCTGGGGACAGCGTCATCGCCGAGTTCGCAAGCCCCGTCGAGGCGCTTCGATGCGCCACTGAAATCCAGTTCCAAGTCGGCAGACAAAATGCTGAGCTGCCCGAGTCGAGCCGCCTGCGCTTTCGCATCGGCATCAATCTCGGCGATGTTGTCGTAGAGGGCGACAATCTCATGGGCGACGGTGTGAACGTCGCCGCCCGTCTGGAGGCGCTGTCACCTCCAGGTGGAATATGCATTTCGGAAGCGGTCTACACGCAGGCCCGCGATCGGCTCTCGCTCGAATTCGTCGATCTTGGCGAACAAAGGTTGAAGAACATCGCCCGGCCTGTGCACGCGTACCGCGTGCCTCTCGCTTCAGAGGAGCAGGTCACGTCGCCTTTTCGAGGTCTCAACCCCTTCGAGTTCGAAAACGCCGACCTCTTCTTTGGCCGAGCTCGGGCGACTGCTGCCTGCATCGAACGCCTGGAGCAGCAGGCCGCCAACGGCAAGGCATTCCTGCTCATCTATGGTATGAGCGGTTCCGGCAAGTCTTCTCTCCTTCGAGCAGGGCTGCTGCCTTCCATCACTCGAACCGGTGCAGCGGCTGGCATCAAGTTTTGGCGCCGCTGCCTAATCCGCCCTTCCGACGCCCCTGATGCGGTCGCCTCGCTGGCCGCTGGGCTGCTTCGCGAAGGCGCCCTGCCGGAGCTGGCTTGCGAACCGGCAGCGCTGGCTCAACTCTGTCGGAGTTCGCCTGATCGAGCTCTGGCGCTCGTCCGCCAGGCTCACGCCAAAGCGGCGGCCGCCGCAGGTTCAGCCTCCTCACAAGTGCGATTGGTAGTGGCGATCGATCAGATGGAGGAGCTGTTCACGACGGAGCCGGCATCGCGCGAAGTGCTAGTACGGCTCCTCGCGGCACTCGCCAGCAGCGGACTGGTCTGGGTGATCGCGACGATCCGATCGGATTTCTTTCATCGTTGCGGCGAGGTCCCCGGTTTCTGGGCACTCAAGGATGGCCTCGGCAGCTATGAACTCCTGCCGCCGACCGGCGCTGAGATCGCCCAGATCATCCGCGAGCCGGCACGCACCGCCAGGCTGCGCTACGAGGAGACAGCCGAACGGGGCCGGCTGGATGATGTCCTGCAGGAGGCAGCAGCTGCTGATCCTAGATCTTTGCCGCTTCTCGAATTTGTGCTCGACGCTCTGTACGATGCGGGGCGAGAGCGCCGGATCCTCACCTTTGCTGCGTATCAGGCACTTGGCGGCTTGGAAGGGGCGATCGCGCGCCGCGCTGACGAAGTCGTAGACGCTCTCCCGCCGGACATCCAGGAGGAGCTACCAGTCGTATTGCGTGCCCTCACCACGGTGCGCCCAAGCGATGAGGCAGTTGCGGCGCGTCCGGCCTTGCGCGCGGAAGTCACGGGCACGCCTCAACGATTGGCTCTCGTTGAGGCCTTGGTCGCCGCTCGCCTTCTCGTCAGTGATGAGGATGCCGCAGGCCACGTCTACGTGCGCGTGGCACACGAAGCTTTGTTGAGCCGCTGGCCGCGCGCTAGCGACATTGTCAATGCGAACCGGAGCTTCCTCGAGACCCGCGCTCGGGTCGCGGCTGACGCCAACCGCTGGCATGCCGACAACCGGAACCGGGAGCTTCTCCTGCCGTCCGGCAAGCGGCTCGCCGAGGGCGAGGAATTGCTGCAGTCGAGACGGGTAGAAGTCGACGATCAGATCGTCGACTACATTGAGACGTCTTCGCGTGCTGAGGCGGATAGAGACGAGAAGGACAGGCAGGCAGAGCGGGCACTCATCGAGGCGGCTGAAGCAGCAAAGCGCGAGCGCCTGGAGCGCGAGGCCGAGCGCCGCAGCCTTGCGGCCGCGGCTGCGAGCCGGCTCGCGCGACGCACGCGCTATGCGGCCATCGTCGCCACGGCGCTGGCCCTTATGGCCAGCGCAGGCGCGTTCTTCGGGTTCAGAGCACAACAGGCAGCAACACGGCAAGCCGAGTTGGCGATGGCCGCCAAAAAGGGGGCCCTTGAGGCGCGCGATCAGGCGCTGCGCAATCAGTCTCTTTCGCTTTCGTTTCTTTCGCAGCAGATCGCGGCGAGCGGCGATACGGAGGCCGCGATCCTGTTGGCGCTGGAGGCGCTGCCGAAGAGCGGATCGGGAGCCGCGCGGCCAAATCTCTTTGAAGCAGAGGCCGCACTTTTCAACGCTCTGTTGGCACACCGCCAAACGGCGGTGTTCAAACACGACGCCGGAGTGACGCAGGCAGCCTTCAATCGAACCGGCGATCGCATCGTCACTGCATCCTACGATAAGACCGCGCGCATTTGGGATGTCGCGAATGGTAAAGAGATTGCAATCCTGAAGGGCCACGAGGGACCTGTGGAGAGAGCCGGATTCAGTCCGGACGGACGCCGGGTCATTACAGCGGCAAGGGACGGGACCGCGCGCATCTGGGATGCCGACTCTGGAGCGCAGCTTTTTGTTCTTCAGCCGGTAGGCGGCTCCTTTCCTACAGCAGCCTTTGACCCTAGCGGCGAGCGCGTGCTGACCGCGGCCGGAAACAATCAGGCTTCGCTTTGGGACCCGCGAACTGGAACGAAGATCCTGAGCGTAGACAGCCGTGGAGACGGATTGGCTGGCTTCAGCCCGGATGGTCGCAGCTTTGCGACCTCAGAAGGACAGACCGTTTTCATCTGGAATGCGAAAGATGGCGCGCTGATCCATCAATGTTTTATTGGCAGCTTTGCATCCAAGCTCACATTCAGCCCGGATGGAAGTCGGCTGTTGGTAGGCACGTGGTACACAGTTTCATTTGACAGTGTCCCCGCGCTTTGGGACCCATCGAACGGAACCGAAATCGCAAGGCTCCTTGGCCACAAGAGCGACACCCAATTACAAGGCGCAACGTTCAGTCACGACGGCCGCCGAATTGCAACGGTATCACTCGATGGTAGCGCGCGTCTCTGGGACGGAAACTCTGGAGGGCTAATTGACGTGCTCGGCCAAGAGTCCCCGAACTTGAAACAGAGTGACGCCGGGGACGACCGTGATCAGGAAATGAACAGCGCTTTCAGCCCCGACGATCGCCTCCTGGCCACCGCTTCCATAAACGGTCCGTTACGCATTTGGGACGTCGGTCGAGCGTCGCTGTTCGCCACCATCGCTGGCCATCGTGCCTTGATCGAGCACCTTGAGTTCGACCCAGTCGGTAGCAATATTCTTCTCACGGCTTCACATGATGGCACCGCTCGCCTCTGGGACGTCGACGGAATTCTGACGACTACCCTGTCCAACGCAAATCGTCCCACCTTCGCGGTGTTCAGTCCCGACAATATGCATCTTCTGACTGGAGGCGGGGACAGCGCTGTGCACCTTTGGGATGTGGTAACCGGTCGCAAGCTGGCCGACCTCGATACGCACGAAATCGTCCAGAACGCAATGTTCAGCCCCGATGGAAGTCGCATTGCAACTGCATCCCTCGCGGGCCGAGTCCTCATCTTGGACGTCGCGAGCAGGAGCGAGATCGCACGGCTCAAATTTCCAGGCGGGCTGTTTCAAATTCAGTTCAGTCCGAAAGGAGACCTCCTGGAGGCGAGTTCGACCGACGGCACCGCGCGGTTGTGGAATGCGGCGACTGGCGCCGAGGTCTCCACTATCCAAACAAGTGCGCAGGTTGTTTTCGACCCGGACGGCGATCTCGTCCTCGCCGCGACCAGCGACAACGCCGCGCACCTCTTGAAAACGGACGGGACCGAACTGAAGAAACTGGTCGGGCATGAGGGTCGAATAACCGGGGCAACGTTCAGTCCGGACGGCCAACTGGTCGCCACGGCCTCGCTCGACCACAGCGCGCGGATCTGGACAGTCAAGGACGGGAGCACCCTCGCCATCCTGAGTGGTCACCGCGATGAGCTCACCGAAGTCGAGTTCAGCTCGGATGGTCAGTCGCTTCTGACTGCCTCACGCGACGGCACCGCACGAATCTGGAGCGTCCTGGACAGAAAGGAAAGGGTCGTTCTCAGGGGGCACACCGGCGCAGCGACCAGTGCGCAATTCAGTCCTAACGGGCACTATGTCCTGACAGCCTCAACTCAGGACGGCACGGCCCGGCTCTGGGACGCGCGGACAGGACGCGAGATGGCAGTGCTTGCCAGTTCGAAGGATGAGCACAAGCGGCCGGCACCGATACGCGCGGCCTTCAATTCAGATGGAACGAGGGTCGTGATCGTGCCCTATGATGAAGACGTTCGCCTCATACGGGTTTTTCAGACACCCGAAGATCTCATCGATTTCGCGAAGCAAACTGTTCCACGCGAACTGACCGCGTGCGAACGGCGTCGCTTCTTCCTTCCCGTCGAAAGCGACCTTGGTGATTGTCCAAGCTGATGTCGCCCAAAGTCCATGGCCGGTGACGCTATCTCGACTGCTACGCCGTAGCCGCCGCAATCGCACTGCTTCCATAGTTTTGCGGGGGGAGCAGTACGCGAGTGGCCGCGCTACTTCCCTCGCTTTTCGATCTTTAGGTTTGGGAGGTCGGGTCGCTTGGATTCCACCCCGGTCTCCTTCAAGGCCGTGTATTCCACTTTTTGAGTTTTGAGTAGCTTCTCTGTTTTGGCGCGCTCCTTGTTGAGAGCGTTCTGACCTTTGACCTTGGGCATCCGTCCTCCATTTGGTTCACTGTCGTTCGCCAGAAAATATTATTGCCAGCGATATCGCGCGAGATGTCAGCTCTGAGGCCGCGGCAGAGGCCTCCGAGGGCGTTATGGGGGGAAAGAAATGCGCCCTTCCCTGCCCCACAATGCGACGCCGATTTCACGCCCCTGCCTGCGATCGCGACGACTGAAATGGGGCCGTTTGCGGACTGTCCGTTTTCGGGATGGCGAGATTAGAAAGCGGATCGACGCGTATCGCGGACCGCAACGCGCCAGCGCCGGAGATAGCGCCTGATGATCTTCAGTTGCTCTGTATGTGCGACTGGAATACTGGAATGCACTATCGCCCGGTTGGGTGGCAGGGCAACTTGCTAGCCGCCCTGCCACCTGGAGGAACAGTCATCGACGCGGCCGGCTCAGCCCGCTTTGCTGAGTTGGAGTTCGTCGCTAAGCGCGCGCTCGTTGGGATCGATCGGACCCAGGTTCTTGACGACCCGGAATCGACCGCCCTGCGCCTGCGCGATGTACATGTTCATGCGAACATGGTGCTGGCCGGGGACCATTTCGGCCGGGCCACCTGGTCCCTCGCTGATCCGCGAGTGATCGAGCGCCCGGATGACCGTATCACGCTCGACCGTGCCGGCCTCATTGACAGCCGCTTCCCACATCTTGATCGCCCGGTAGTGGCCGGTGCAGCCGCTGCCCGCGGTCAACATGGCGCTGCCGGGGAAACGGTCCTGGTAGCGACGCAAGAGCGCGCGGCCAAACGGATCCTCGAGTTCCCGATAGTAGTCGAGGCAGCTGTAGAGGCCCTCGATCTGCTCGGACGGCACGAGATTGAAGAAGTTCTCGTCGAAGTAGGTGCAGATGATCTTGCCGCCCCGCTTGCCGAAACCGGCCTTGTGCAGTTCTTCGAGGAACGGAGTCAAGCCCGGCGGGACGAGGGTGTTGAAAACCACGTCGGTGCCGCTCGCCATGATCTGCTCGACCGTCCGCCGGAAATCGACTGTATCGAGCGGGAAATACTCCTCGCCGACGACCTCGCCGCCATTGGCGCGCACCACCCGGCTCGCGGCCTTGTTCAGCAGATGGGGCCAGATGTAGTCGGCAGAAGGCAGGTAGAACTTCTTCGCCCCGGTGCTCTTCATGAACCAAGGGATCAGCGGCTCGACCTGCTGCGCGGGCACTGGACCCGTACAGAAGATCAGGGGATCGTTTTCCTGTCCCTCGTACTGCTCGGTGTAGATGTAGAGCGTCCTGCCGCGTGCGACCGCTTCGCTCTTGATGGCCTGGCGGGTCGAGCTGTAGATGCCGCCGACGACCAGATCGACCTTGTCGACGTCTATCAGTTTTGCAGTCCTTGCCTTGGCGGCGCTGTCGTTGGTCTCGCCATCCTCGATGACAAGCTCTAGCGGCCGGCCGAGCAAACCGCCTTTGGCATTGATGTCGTCGACGAGCATGGTGGTGAGGTTTGCGTTGGCGATGCCCATGAAGGACAACGGGCCGGTGAGTTCGGCGACAAGGCCGATCTTGATGGGTTTCGGATCCATTTGATTTCTCCAAATCTGGGGGTTCGTCGGGGGGGCGCCACCGCCGGGCGGCAGGCGGCGCGCAGTGCGGGATCTCAGGCCTCGTAGTGGCCGAGCAGCAGTGCCGCCTGCGGCTTGCCGACGTGGCCGGCTTCCTGCAGGATCGCGGGCACCTCCGGATCCGACACGAAATTCTTCCAGCCCTCGGCGTCCCAGTCGAAGATCGCCCAGATGCGGTCGGGCTCGCTGGGGTCGCGGAAGACGGTTGCGCCGTTCGAGCCGTGCAGCCGGCGCTTGTCGGCGCCCTTGGTCGAAAAGATGCGGATGAAGCGGTCGACGTCCGCCACCTTGGTCGTTGCGAGAAGCATCTGATTTCCTCCTGTCGGTCGCGGCCACCATCGGTCCGTCGACAGGATCACGATGCGCGCCCCGGAGCGGGCGCACATGGGGTGTATTCCCTATGCCTGCGTCTCGCCCGGCCGGACAAGGCCATGCTCGACCGCGTAGAGTGCCGCGGCGGCGCGGGTGGTCACGCCGATCTTGGCATAGACGCTCTGGATATGGTGGTCCGCCGTCTTGGGCGAGATATCCAGCTTGCGCGCCGCTTCCTTCGCGGTAAGGCCGGCGGCGATCAGGCGCAGCACCTCGATCTCACGCGGCGTCATTCCGGCCAGCGGCCGGGGCGGCGCCCGGCGCGACGGCTGTCCGGCGAAGGACAGCACGGCCTCGGCGGCATCGGGGCAGATACAGCCCTCGCGAACGGCGGCGCGCAACTGCGTGGCCGCCGCCTCGCTGGACAACGCCTTGCGGTGCGGACGTTCCTCTCGCGACGTCTGGAAGGCTTCGGCGGCGGCCAGGATTCTTGCCGCCGGGGACAGGTCGGAGCCGTGGACCTTGCGGTGATAGCCCGAACCGTCCAGGCGTTCGTGATGGCGAAGCACGAGGGCGGCCATCGCCTCGCCCTCGCGGCCGAACGAGGCCAGCGCCCGCTCGCCATAATAGGCGTGCAACTGCGCCGCGTCGCGCTCGCGCACCGACAGCGGACCGTTGCGCATCCAGGTCGCCACCGGCACCACGAGTTCGCCTATGTCATGGATGCAGCCCGACCAGCGCAGCGCGCGGACGTCAGGGTCGGGCAGCCCGATCCGTTTCCCCGCACCCGTGGCCAGTTCCGACACCATCCTCGAATGGCCCTGCGTAAACGGCATGCGCATGTCGATCATGTCGGCGATGGCGAGGAACGCCTCATCGCAAGCCTCCTCATCCAGCGTCACCGGCGGATTGGGCTCAAGCGCCAAAATGGTCGCGCGGTCGACCGTCGCGCCGATGCCCCCCATCAGCGTCGGCGCGTTGGCCGAGACGAGCCGGGCCAGTTCCGCTTCATATGGGCCATCGCCGCGACTGGTGATGGTTTCGGCCATCCCTTCGATACCGACGGCATCGCAGAGCGCAATGGCATCCTGTGCCAATGTGATCAGGCGCACGGCTGGCAGGACATCCTCGCCGCTCAGCCCGCGCGGCAGGCCCTTGCCGTCCCAGCGTTCGTAGATCTGTCCAAGATTGCGTCGCATCTCCTCCGACAGGCCCAGCCGCTCGCCGATCCGTTGCGCGACCTCGCAATGCGCGGTCAGGACCGGGCGGGCCACGGCGATCGCCTGCGATAGCCCAGCCTCGATCGCCTTGGCCTGCGCGTCGGGCTCAAGATCGTAGTAGAGCCGCTTGAAAGCCTGGACGAAGACCCTGCCCAGCTCCGCCCGGTTGCCCATATCGAGACCGACAAGATCCTGGCGGAGCGCAATTTCGTCGCCGAAGGTGGCCGACAGGAGGTCCGTGTCCGCGTTGCAACCGACATAGCGGAGCATAGACTGGTGGTAGGCATTGCGCCGATCCTGCTCGGAAACGCCCGCAAGATCGGCAATCCGCATCGCAAGCACGCAGGATTTCAGTGCGAAGTCGCGAGAATGGCCGGTGGCAAGGTCCGAAGCATAAGCGAGGACCATCATGAAATCCGCCCGGCGGATCGAGACGTCTGTCATCGTCCACCTCCCAGTGGCTCTACGCTAGCCCCGCCTGCCGTTAATGCCTAGGGAAAAATCCCAACCCTGGTTGTGCTATCCGGCGAGAAACAGAATGTTCCGTTTGGGGCCGACGAACGAACATGAAGTAATCGCGGAAGCGGTGGCCACCTGAGATGTGGCGGCGATGTTCGAACATCTGGCCGGCTGGCTGTCCTCCGATAGGATGA
>NZ_JAMYRK010000096.1:0-15786 GCF_040321335.1 Mesorhizobium sp. M0437 | reverse complement strand
CATCGACGCGCTGCTCCCGCTCGACCCGCTGGGGCCGGTGGACCCGCCGCTGCGGCTCGATCCGCAGCCGCCGCTCGAACCGCTGCTGCCGCTCGAACTGCTGGTGCCGCTCGAACCACTGCTGCTGCTTGAGCCGCCGATGGGCCTGTTGTTGAGGTTGTGTGGGGAGCGATGGTTGTTGGCGCCCTCGTTTACATTTTCGCAGGTGCACTTGCGCTGATATTTGGTGCCGAAGGCACTGCCTTCATTGCTCGCCTTCTGGCAGACCGACCCATGGCAAATCAAAGTCGCTTCGGTTGTCACGGGGGTAAGGCCCGTGATGACTAGTGCGGTTGTCGTGGCCGCCATGGCCATGATCGAGAACCGGAGTAAATTCCGAGAATTTTGCATAGATACCTCGCTTTCTGACGCCTCGCTTCTCGGGCTCGCGCCCAAGCTTCCTGATTGTCGAGTGGGTATTTGCAACAAGGCCGCATACGGATCGCTTACGCCTCAGCGGTCGGGCTCAGGGGCGGCGAAAAAAGTTGAACAAAGCGCAGACAATGCTGCCGCATTGCGGTATTTCGACCAGAAAAAAGGAAGATGCACTTTGGGGGAAACGGAAAATGTCGAAACGGCTTAGACTGGTGCTGGGAACGGCCGGCGCAATTGCCGTCGCCATTGTCTGGGGGATCATCGCCACGTTAATGGGTGTGCCATCGATTCTGATCACTGTAGGAGCGGTCGCGATCGGCGCGGGCATCTACAACTATGTCGATCGAAGCCGAGGCTGATCCGGTTATCAGGCTACGGGCATAACGCAAAAATCCCACCGTCGCAGACTGTCTGCGGCAATGCTCAGTGTACGAAAATTACCAACGACAGCGGTCTGTGGAACGAGTGGCCTGCCGAAGCTATTGTGGTGTCGGTCCGAGACACCCCCGCCTCGGGTCATTGGCTCACCCAGCCGAGTGGTCCGCTGCTACCCAATGGCAGCGGACCTTCATCCGGAGGACAGACCCGGAAGACGGATTGTGCCGAATCGAGGGAGAACGATGGTCGTTGACGAGATTGCCGCGCGGCGCCTGAAAATTCTGCTCGAGCAATACATGGAGACCAGGAAGAGGCGCCACGATGCGGTTTCCACCGCAGCGGCTGAGATCGCGATCAGGGCTGTCATGCCGAATTGCCCGGCCTCCGGAAAAGTCCTGGACGACATGATTGCGGCATGTGCGTTCGAACACGGGCTGGGGGTGCTGTTCGATCGACCTGACGCATGAAGGCCTAAATGCCATGAATCCCAACGCCAAAATCGCACGTTGCTGTCGTGCACAAATCCGACGCTGTTCCTGAGGCGCTCGCGACTAATGCGCATCGCGTCGATCGGCCTCATGCGATGTGCTGTAAGTGCCTGTTTTTGTGCATGTCGTTGCCGCAAAACCGCTGCACAGTTTTGCGCGACATGCATTAGAGAAACCGACCGACCGGAGCAGCCATGCCGAGATATTTTTTCCATTTCCGAAACAATGAGGGCCGCTTGACGGAAGATTTCGAGGGTCAGGAGTTGGACGGTTTGTCCGCGGCTCAGGATAACGCAATGGCCTCGGCCAAGGAAATCCTGGCCGAGGGCCTGCTCAGCGGCAGCCCGGTCCTGACAGGTCTTTCCTTCGAAATCTGCGACGAGAACCGGAAGCTGCTTTTCCGATTTCCATTCTCGGAAGCTGCCGAAAAGGCCGGCGCTCGACCGTGATTGGCCAAAAGCCCCGCGATGCGGGCGAGCTTTGATCGAGCCTGGCTGAAAAACCGCATGTCGCGGCAAGACGGTCGTTGGTGCAAATGAGCACCATAGGCAAATTAGTAGCATAGCTGCCGGCACAAAGCAAGAACAAATACGGCTTGCCTTGCCTACGGGGGCGCCAAGCGACGTTGCCATTTCCAACCAGTATGTCGATTTGTCGGGCCGGGTGTTCGTCAACTTACCGAAACGTCTTCGCAGGATGCTGTGATCAGGAGTTCCTTTCTCCCGCGGTTGCGTTTACAGGACGCTCAGGACAGTGTCGTTTGCGCGCCAGCTACTAGACCGAGTTAGGCCGGGCGCACAGTCCCCCTCCGTCAAGGAAACCAGTCCGGCGCCGTTTTTGGAGAACAATGATTTGTGGTGGTCAAATAAGCAAAAGAGATTCAAGGGAACGTGGGACGACCGACTGGACGGCCTATTCTCAGCAGAGGTCGACTACGCCGGGAAATCCATTCTCGATGTTGGCTGCAACATGGGTATTGTCGCCTATGAGATATCCAAGCTAGGACCGAGTTCGATCCATGGGATCGACATTCTCAAGCCGCATATCGAGACGGCCAGGATGATCTTCCTGGGTTGTCCGGTCCAAAGCCAGTTCGATTGTCTCGATCTTGGCAGCCGGAAGCTGCAAAATGTTCTCAAACCGCAGTACGACATCGTCATGCTGCTGGCGGTCTACCATCACATGCAGTGGAGCCTCGGCGCGGATAAGGCGCGACGCGTGCTGTGCGATATCGCCGGGCGTGCTCAAACGATCGTTGCCCGCGTCCCTCCTGGCAAGGATAAGGAGATGATCGCGGTGCTTTCGGATGTGGGCTTTTCAATCAAAAGCAATCACACATCGCCTCTTGGAAGCCATCTCATGGTCCTCGCGAAACACTGACCAGGCATAGCGCGGCCGACGGCGAATGGCGCAAGAGCCGCGTGGCTGGGATCCGCTATGCTCGGACGCGAGGAACCGACAGTCATAAGCCGATGACGTGCAAGGATCCGGTTCGGCATTGACTGCGGTCGGGAACGAAGCCACAGACAGGTGATCGAAACCGTCTCGTGCTTCAAGACAACACGAAGACCGGACGGGATCGCAACGGGCGGCGACAAGATGATTGCAAAGAAACGAGTGTCAACGGTCCCGGCATATCCGCTGATCAAGCGTCTGATTGGCGAAAATCTGCCGCCGCACAAGATGCTGTATGTGACAGGTTTGCTGTGCTCGATCGCTGCTGCTGCCGCGGTCGGCGCGACGGCCTGGATCATGAAAGTCATGATCAACACCATCTATGTCGAGCGAGATGCTGCCGCTGTATCGGGTATCAGCGTCGTCATCATCGGCATTTTCCTGGTCAAGGGCATAGCTGCCTACTGCCAGACCGTCACAACGGGAAAGATTCGCCGGGCTATCGTTTCGGACCTGCAAAACCGGCAATTTTCTCGAATGGTGCGTTTCGACATCAGCCGTTTCGCGAACCAGCATCCGGCAAAATTCATCTCCAAAATCATGTTCAACGCGCGCGCCGGGGCGACCGTTATTCTCACCCTCACGAGCAGCGCCGTCTCTGATCTGCTGACCCTGATTGCCTTGGCCAGCGTCATGGTCAAGCAGGACCCGGTGATGTCGCTGATATCCGTGGCGGTTCTGCCGATGCTGTTCCTGTCAGTCGGCGCGATAACCAGGAAGCTCAAGGCGCTGGCGAGGGGCGAGACGGAATTGGCCGCGCAGGTCCAGTCGATCGGCACGGAAGCCGTCGAAGGCATCCGCACCATCAAGTCCTTCCAGCTCGAGGACAAGGCCGTCGCCAGCTTTGCAAAGGCCGTCCGCAAGATGGAAAGACGTGGCATCCAGATCAACCGGACGTCAGCATTGATGAGCCCATTGATGGAGACCGGCGGCGGCGTGATCATCGGGCTTTTCGTTATGTACGCCAGCTGGCAGACCCTCGGCAACGGCAAGACGCCCGGCGAATTCATGGCCTTCATTACCGCGTTCCTGCTTGCCTATGAGCCTGCCAAGCGGTTGGCCCGGGTCAATGTCGACATTCAGAAGCAAATGGTCGCCGTCGAGCAGATGTATGACTTGATCGACACGCCCGAGCAGCGGCGACTCGCGATTGCGGGCGAGCGTCTGACCGACGTCGATGGTGGTATCCGCTTTGAAGATGTGGCCTTTTCCTATGACGGCAACAGCCCCGCGCTCGAGGGTGTTTCCTTCGACGTGCGACCTCGTGAGAAGCTGGCGATCGTCGGCCGCTCCGGCGCCGGCAAGACCACCATCGTCAATCTGATCCTGCGTCTGATGGAGCCGGACAAGGGCAGGATCCTGATCGACGGAAAGGATATTTCGAAGATCAGCCTGGCCGACGTTCGCGATAACATCGCACTGGTATCCCAGGACGTCTTCCTGTTCGAAGGCTCGATTCGCGACAACATTCGCGACGGCCGCCCGAATGCCACGGATCAGGAAATCGAGTCCGCTGCGAACCTCGCCCGGGTCACCAGCTTTGCTTCGGCGCTCGAAAACGGGCTCGACACGCTTGTCGGGCCAAGCGGCACCAACCTGTCTGGCGGCCAGAAACAACGCGTTGCCATCGCGCGCGCCCTGCTCAAGAATGCTGCGGTAATCGTCTATGACGAAGCGACATCCGCGCTTGACGGTGAAAACGAACGGGCGGTTATGGAGGCAGCCTTCGACAACACATTTCAGCGCACGGTGATCTGCATTGCGCACAGGCTGTCTACAATCAAGGCGGCCGATCGTATTCTCGTGTTTGACGCCGGACAGCTTGTCGATGCTGGAACGCATGACCAGCTTGCCAAGCACAGCGAGATATATCGTTCGATATTCCACCTGGAGACGCCCGATCCGATGGTCGAAAGCGGCAAAAAGCTGCGGCAAAGCGTATTGCGCTGAAGGCCGATGACCAGCTTTTATCACGGTTCCTATGTCCGGTATGTAATTGGTGGACTGGGCCTTCAGGTGCGCCGGTACAAAAAGGCGGTGCGCAGGTTGTTTTTCAGTCCCAGGCAGCCTCGTTCCATTCTTGAGCTGCAGGCCAAGGTTGAGGCCCTGATCGTGCGCAGGGACTGGAAAGGCCTTGAAGTCGGTACCAATGAGATGGCTGTCACGGCCGATCATAATCGCGACCCGGAGCTGATGCAGAAGGCGGGCCAGGCGTTCGAACGCCTTGGCAACTTTGCGCGGGCAGCTGAGCTTCGGCTTTCCGCTCGCCGGCTGCGGAAAGGGAAAAGCGCCAACGAGTGGACCGGCGAGAATCTCGGATCGGATACACTGCTGATCGATCTTGTGGAGGATGATCCGCGCAGCCTTGGCCGGGTTATCCGCCACGCGCGACTGGCCGGCGCTGCCGCTGCCTATGCCCAAAGCGCAACAATTCGGGTCGAGCCGCGCCTGGTATCAATTCTGCAGCGAACGTTCCCGAAGGCGACCGTGGTCCCGGCGCAGCGGGATGTGGTCGGCGACAAACACGCGACTTTCGAAGATCTCGCCTGGGTGTTCGGACGCGACGCCGAAAAGCTTGCTGCCGACTTCGTACCGCTGCGGGCAGATCCTGAACTCGTCGAGGCATTCCGCAAGCGCTATCGGGCGATGACGGATCTGCCGCTGGTCGGTCTCTCCTGGGGCAGCAAGTCCCATACCAAGGACGTGCCTGATTTTCCTGAATGGGCACGGTTCATCGCCCAGACGCCAGCGACATTCGTTTCGCTCCAGTACGGGCAGATCAAGCCGGCGTTGCGGCGCCTTCGCAACGGCAACGACGCGCGTCTGATCTTTGACGACAGCGTCGACCAGATGGTCGACATGGACCGTTTCGCCGCACAGGTCGCTGCACTCGATGCTGTCGTGACGATCAGCAATACGGCGGCCCATCTTGCCGGAGCCCTTGGCGTGCCGACTGTTTTCCTCATCGACGATAATTTTCAGACGGCATGGCCGGTGACCGGCGACCGGACACCCTGGTATCCGAATGGCATTGTCATTCGCAAGGAGGGGCGCCCTTGGTCGCTGGTGCTCGACGAGGCCGGCCGGCGGCTCTCGTCGATCCTGACGACGCTTTCCGACGCTCCCCGGGGACGATAGAACATCGCCGTGCAGAACAGACGAACCATCCTTCAGAAGGCAAAAACCGCCGATCTGCGCCCGCAGGGCGCCGTCGGCAAGCGGCTGCAGAAAGTCCTCGAGCGGGCAAAGGAACTTCTTAGACGTCCCTCGCGCCACGCCGACGAAAGCGCCGAACGGCATATGAGGCTGATGGAGGAAAGCGTGCAGCGTGGTGATTGGCAAACTGCTCGCGACCATGCACTGGCGCTTGGCGTGCTTGGTGAGCAGCTTGGCGATCTCGGCCTGATCAAGAAAGCGGGGCGTGGACTGAGGCGTCTCGACGGAGGAAATCGCATCTGGCAGTTGATGGCGGCGAGCAAGCAGCTGCGCGGCAGGCCCGATTGGGATGGCAGTGATCTTGCGGGTCGCACGCTTCTCGTCGATCGTCGCGAAGGCGACCTGGCGATCTTTTTCCAGTTCGCGTCTTTGCTTGGTCCAGCAGCTGCGGCTGCCGGTCGATGCATCGTCTTCGTCGAGCCGCGACTGGCACCGCTTTATCGCAGAACATATCCTGCGCTTGATGTCAGGATTGAAGGGGAAGAGGACATGGCGGCAGTGGACGCCGATGTCGTTGCCGGTTTCGAGACACTCGCAAAGCATTTCTGGCCGGACGACCCGGCGGCACGCGCGCCCTTCGTTCCGCTGGAGCCGGACCGCCGACTGGTTGCCGAGCTGCGCGGCACCTATCTCGATGGCGGCCCAGGTCCCCTGATCGGATTTGCCTGGGGAAGCCTGAACAAGAGCAAGGATCTGCCGGCTCTGGACGATTGGCGGACGCTGTTCAGCAGCCTGCCGGGGCGCCTGGTCAGCTTGCAATATGGCGATGTCGGGCCGGCCCTCTCCGAGTTCGAGCGCCACACTCCGGGGCGCATCATCCATGACGCTTCAGTCGACCAGTTGACGGACATGGACCGCTTTGCCGCCCAAATTGCGGCGCTCGACGCGGTGGTCACGATCAGCAATACCGGCGCCAACCTCGCCGGGGCGCTCGGCGTGCCGACGATTGTCATGCTCGACGATGGATTTCGGCTGTCCTGGCCTGCTTTCGGTGAGACCGTCGCCGCATATCCGAGCGTTCGACTGGTCCGAAAAGGCGGCCGAGCCTGGGCGTCGGCAGTCCAGGAAGCAGGCGGACGGGTCATGCAAATCATCGGCGGAGCTGGCGATGGAGCGTAGCCAACTTCTCGGCCGGTTGCGCCGCGCTGTCGCGCTTGCAGGCTACAGATACAAGGTCTGGTTCCGACGTCACCGGCGGCAGCTCTTCCTTCGCTGGCGCGACGGCGACATTGCCGATCAGATGGCGGATTATCGGCGAAGCGTCGAGTCCCGCGATTGGCCGGCGGCACTGCCGAAAGCCCTGGCTCTTGGATCCATTGCGAAGTCGAGGGGCGAGGTCCACCTGATCGACGAGCTCAGCAAGGCGCTGATGCGGATGGGCGCCTATGGCGCAGCCGCCGAACTCAGGATCGCCCGACGCCACATCGTCAACGGCCGCGTCGATGGCGAGTGGCTGGGCCAGGATATTTCGGGCCAGACACTGCTTGTCGATCTGATGGAAACCGAAAAGCAGGGTCTGGCCACCGCGATCCATCATGCGAGTTCCGTCGGCTGTGCGTTGGGGCGCGCCGCCCGTTCGATCGTCCTGGTCGAGCGCCGCCTGGTACCGCTCTTTCAGCGCACTTTTCCGACCGCCGATGTGCGGCCGGTCGGCGCTGACGGCAAGGCTGCCTATGGCGAGGCGCAGGCCTTCGCCGGCGTCCAGCATCTGACTGCCGTTTTCGAGACCGACGAGGCGACGATCCGCGAGCATTTCGTGCCCCTTAAGCCGGATCCGGCCCGGGTCGCTGAACTTCGCGCCCGCTACCGGCATGAAGGACGGCCGTTGGTCGGTATCGCATGGGGCAGCTCCAATCCTGGCAAAGACCTGCCGCCGCTTGCCGCCTGGCGAAACCTGATAGGCCGACCGGACCTCCGGTTCGTCTCGCTGCAGTACGGCCAGATCGAGACCGATCTGAAGTTCCTGACCGACGGTGAGCCGAAGCGCATTCTTCATGACAGATCGGTCGATCAGCTCGTCGACATGGACCTTTTCGCCGCGCAGGTTGCCGCGATGGACGCCGTGGTGACCATCAGCAATACCGGAGCGCATCTGGCGGGCGCGCTCGGCATCCCCTCGATTTTCATTCTGGGCGACGGCTTCAAGCGCTCCTGGCCGGTCGAGGGCGACCGCACGCCCTACTATCCATCGGCCGTGCTGGTCTCGAAACGGGAACGCCCCTGGTCCGTGGTGATGGGCGAGGCTGAGGCCATCCTGGCGCCATGGCTCACAAAAGTGAGTGGCTAATGCCTGTCGTCCGAAAGGGTGTCACTGAAGACGCTTCGACGCGATCCGCATTAAGGGTTCGGCCGACGGATCGCGGAATGGAGCGCCCGTGTCGAACAGTCGTCGCAACAGGCCAAAAAACATAAGGCATTCCGAACCGGGATATAGTAAAGGCCAATTCGCCCCGCAGAGGATCGCAATTCTTGCTGGCATTTCTGCCTTGTGTTCGAATTAGCCGTAGGCTTAGGCGCCCAGTAATGGGGTTGGTCTGGCCGGCAGCGGTTCGGGCGCCAGCTCTGATAATCTAAAGGAGGTCTCTCCCATGTCCTTTCTAAAATTTTTCCAGGCCAAAGCGCCGCCTCTTCCTCTTATCGTATCCTTTCCAAAATCGGGGCGCACGTGGCTACGTGTCATGCTGGACGATCTCGGAGTTGAAGTTCAATACATTCACGACGGAACCGACCACAAGTTACTTCGACCGAAATCGAGCCTCAAGGAGAATAAATCTCGGTATAAAAAGAGAAGAACAATAATGCTTGTTCGCGATCCAAGAGATACGGTGGTCTCAGGGTACTTTCAGGTTCAGAAGCGCCACATGCTTCCAGCGGGATCGTTCAGTGATTTTATCAGAAGCGACAATCATGGGATTGAAAAGATCATCAGATTCAATCTGCATTGGTTCGCGGCCATGCCCCGGATGCGCGAAATCCGGTATCTTCAATATGAAGATATGCATCGGGATACCGCTGGTGTCCTTCGCGCGATCCTTGGATTCCTGAACCAGCAGGCTGACGATCGGACGCTTGTCGAGGTGGCGAACAACCGAACGTTCGACAAGATGAAAGTGAGTGAATCGACTGGTGATCTGTCCGATCGATACGGCAAGATATTACAGCCGCGCGATGCGAATGATCCCGAAAGCTTCAAGGTGCGCAAGGGCAAGATAGGCGGTTACGGCGAATATCTTTCCGAGGACGATGTGGCCTATTGTGACGAGCAGTTGGCTAAGTTCGAATATTGGGAGAAGCTGGACAAGGTTTTTAGCACGAACGGCTTGTGCTACGCTCGCGTCGATAACCGCGCCCGGGTCGCCTTGGGTTAGGGAGCATTGCCGACATGGTGATGCGGACCGGATTCATTTGCGGCTGCGGCCATAGCGGGACGACGTTGATTGCGACGATCCTTGCGTCGCATCCCGACGTCTACCTGCCGCTCCAGGAAACCAACATTTTCTTCAAGTGGACGCCACTGGCCATGTTCCGCTTCTGGAAACTGAAGCGGGCGGCGCTCGATGCTGGAAAGAACGTGCTGCTTGAAAAGACACCGCGGCATATCCGCCGTGTCGCCCGCATTCGCCGGCTCGTGCCCGGCGCGCGTTTCGTCATGCCGGTGCGAGATGGACGCGACGTCGTAGCGTCCCTGATCAAACGACTTGGCGACCCAACGGAGGCTCTCGACCGCTGGATCAACGACAATGCGCTGGTTCTTGCGGAACGGGGAAAGCCGGATGTGCTGATCTATCGCTATGAGGACCTGGTCGAGAATCCGGCCAAAGTCGTCGAGCAGATATGCGGCTTTCTCGATGTAACCTTCAGGCCGGATCTCCTCGACTATCACAAGAACCCGCAGCAGTGGTTCAAGCCGACCGACGCCAGCGGCGAGACGCCACATGCGGTGCTCCGGAACCAACAGGTCAATCAGCCGATCTATGACGGGAGCGGAAGATGGCGCTCCGAACTTGGAAACGCCGAGCTACAGGACCTGGTACAGGGACGAGGTGCCCAGCTTATGAAAGCATTCGGTTATGCATGATCTCGGCTCGGCATCTGCTTGAACTGCCGTCTACCAATCAATTTTGTCGATCAAACCCGTTTTGAACAGGCTGTGAGCGCCTTCGTACAGCATTGACTGTTCGCTCATCGCGCTGAGAGCGGCTTTACCGCTCGATACCTCATGATACTGGCGATATTTGGAAGCGCCGTTCCAATACTGACCTTCCGCCACCGCGACCTGCGCCTTGTCGTTGAAATCGGCGAAGAACTTGAAATGAAGCAGGCCAGCCAATCCCTTTATATAGTTTCGCCAGTAGGGCAGCGGTGAGTGAATCGACGTAAAAATCGTCTGGCGATCAACATATATCAGAGGAAACTTGGTCAACTTGTGCTGCCTGGCGAAAAGCCGGGTTCTCGGGCCGCCTGTGATCTTGAGATGCCGGGGGCTCCTCGTCACCTCATAGCCGCTGCCGTCGAAATGGTCCGCAACTTGCCATGGCGGCACGATGGGATCGAAGGGTACGTCCCAGATGTTTCCGCTCGGATACATGTCGATCATCGGCGCCAGCAGGCGTGTCATTCCGCGCCGCTTGAGCCAGTCGGCCATCGCACCGAGCGGATGCTGATCCATACCGTCATAGACAAGATATTCGTCCGCATCCACGGTTAGATACCAGCGAGGCTGACCATAGATCTGCACAATCCGCTGACGCCAAAGGTTTCCCAGGTCCGACTGCGAATAGGTGATCGGCGAGCTGAATAGATCGACATCTGGCTGCTCGGCCAGAAGCTCAGCTGTGCCGTCGGTCGAGCGATCATCGAGGACGGCGAATCTGGTGACGCCGAGTTCGCGATAGTGCTTCAGGAACGGGGGTAGCCTGTCCGCCTCGTTGCGGATGACGAGGATCAAAGGCAGGTCATTCGCTTTAAGGGGCGTTATCGGCCGCAGCGATGACACTTCTGCCCGTCTTCCGAAGGTGTGTCTCAGCCGATATATGGCGGTGTCGGTAATCGTCCGGCGGACAATGGCGGGCCAGGTTGCTTTGCTCAAGCCATCGATTCCCCTCATGGCGGTCACCGGCTGGAGCTGGCGCTGATCCGCTGTTTGCAGTTAATTTCTACATGCAGCACCGTTAGGCAAATCGCAAGCAGTTGCGGACAATGGACACAGGCCTGTTCTGAGTTCCGGCGGGGGAGCTTTCCAAGTGTTGCCGATGCGAGCTGGCCTCTATAGACATCGTCAGATGGCAACAAGGCCGGAGCCCAGACCCTATGTACGCCGGCATTCGTGGCACCGAAATTCAATTCGACAGGCCGATCCTGTTCGTGCGCCAGCGTTATGCGCCTTTTGGCGGAGGCGAGATCATGCTGGAAAACATCATGGCCGCATTCGCCGCGCGTCAGCGGCGGGTGGCCGTGCTGTCCGGCGACTGGCCGCGTTATGAAGGCATCGAGTTCATCCATTGCGCCGGCCGCCGGTTTCCGCGTTCGCTGCGGGCGACGTCCTTTGCTCAAGCTGCCTGCCGCAAGATCGCCGAGATGCCGCCGGCGCTGGTGCAGAGCAACGATCGTCTCCCGTGCTGCGATGTCTTCCGGGCCGGGGAGGGCGTTCATGCCGCCTATCTTGCCGAGCGGCGGCGTTTCGAAACGCGGCTTGGCAGGGCGGCAATGGCGCTGAGCCCCTTTCACCGCCAGACGCTGCGCCTCGAGCGCGCAACCTATGCCAGCCCACGGCTCAAAGCTGTCATAGCGATTTCGAAGATGGTCGCCGAGGACATTGTCCGTCACTACGATTATCCGGCGGAAAATGTGCACCATATTCCCAACGGGGTGGATCTCGACCGCTTCAACCCGCAGCTGCGCCAGCAGCATCGGGCGACAATCCGCGCGCGGCTCGACGCCGACGAAAACAGGCCGGTCGTCCTGTTTGTCGGCTCGGGCTTTGCGCGAAAAGGACTGCTTGCACTGATGAAGGCGGCCGCCAGGCTCGATGGCGGGCCTGAATTGTGGGTCATCGGCCATGATTCGCGCGCCAACGCCTTCAGGCAGGCCGGTGACAGGCTCGGTCTCGGCACACGGCTCAAGATGCTGGGGCCGCAGAAAGACATGCTGCCGTGGTACGGCGCGGCCGATGTTGCCGTGCTGCCTTCCATCTATGATCCTTTCGGCACAGTGGTCATTGAAGCGATGGCCAGCGGCTTGCCCGCCGTGGTAAGCACCGGCTGTGGAGCGCGCGAGCTTGTCGAGCGGTTCGAGCCGACGCTCGTTTGCGATGCGGCCAGCGAAAGCGACCTCGCTGCAGCGCTCGCGCACGCGCTGCAGTTGTCGTCACGACCTGACACCGCAGCCCGGGTGAGAGCGGCGGCCGAACACTATGATTTCAATGTCATGATCAAGCGAATGATGGCGCTTTATGAAAGCCTTGATCTGAAATGATTTTCGACTTTGTTGAATTAGGTTAGTACCCTCAGTTTGCTAACGGGCCGGGAACCGATGCTGCAGATGCATTCGAATGACGGTGGCAGCCTTGATGCCGGAGCATTCTGACCGTGCCGGCGCTCTCGGTCATTATCATCACCCGCAACGAGGAGGCGTCCATCGCGCAATGCCTTCAGTCGGTCCATTTTGCCGATGAGATCGTCGTTCTCGACAACAACAGCAGCGACAGAACCAGGGAGATTGCCGGTGCTCTGGGGGCAAAGGTTCTGATGACCGTCGATTGGCCCGGTTTTGGCGCGCAAAAAAACCGTGCGCTGGCCGCGGCAACGGGGGATTGGATCCTGTCGCTGGATGCCGATGAGTGGGTGGAGGCGCCGCTCGGCGCGGAAATAAGGGCCGCAATCGCCGACCCAAAAGCCAATGACGGCTTCGAAATACCGAGAAGATCGCGCTTTTGCGGGCACATTGTCCGCCATAGCGGCTGGTCGCCCGATCTGGTGCTCAGGCTCTTCCGTCGCCGCTCCGGGCGGTTCAGCGACGACACCGTGCACGAGAAGGTATTGGTGAACGGGAAGGTCAGCCGATTGTCCCAGCCGATCGAGCACGATTCCATTACCGACTTGGCAGATGCCCACGACAAGATCGGCCGGTACGCAGAAGCGTCCGCCGCGCAACTGCTTGCCGAGGGCAAAAAAAGCTCGATAGGCAAGGCGGTCTTGCGCTCGGTCTGGGCCTATGTGCGCAGCTATATTTTCCGGCTGGGATTTCTGGACGGTTCCATTGGTGCGATGGTGGCCGCGTATTCGGCCAGCTACACCTATCAGAAATGGGCTCGTGTCGCATTGGGAATGCGAGGCCAGGTCCACCCAAAAACGCAAGGCTGAGGCCAGGACAAATCTGTGAGAAACCGGCTTGGTTGACCGCAATTGTTGCCGAGCCATCGCCAACTAGTTAGTGTACGACCGTAAAAATCGAAAGCCAGGGTAGTGAATATGACTGATGCGTTTAGGGTATTTATCGGATGGGACAGTCGTGAGCCGATCGCGTACGACGTCGCGCGACACTCGCTGCTCAAACATGCGTCGGCGCCTGTCTCCGTCATTCCAATCAAACAGGACGAGATGCGTGCCCGCGGGCTATATTGGCGGGAAAAAGACCCGCTCGCCTCAACGGAGTTCACCTACACGCGCTTCCTCACGCCCTTTCTCGCCGACTACACGGGTTGGGCCCTGTTTTGCGATTGCGATTTCCTGTGGCTTGGTGACGTCGCAGGCCTGCTGAAATATACGGACTCAGACAAGGCGGTCTATTGCGTCCAGCATGACTATACGCCGAAGGCCACAACCAAGATGGATGGTGTGGTCCAGACGTCCTATCCTCGGAAAAACTGGTCGTCGCTGATGCTGTTCAATTGCGCGCATCCTTCGGTCAGATCGCTCACGCCAGAGGTCGTGAATCAGGAAAGTGGCGCCTATCTTCACCGAATGCAGTGGGTTGCCGACAAAGATTTGGGCTCATTGCCGGTAGAGTGGAATTGGCTCGAAGGTTGGAATGAAAAGCCTGCGGTCGGCACACCTAAGGCGGTCCACTATACCAGCGGCGGCCCGTGGTTTGCCGAATGGCAGAATGTCGACTACGCCGATTTGTGGATAGCAGAACGCGACGAGTTCCTGGCTTCCGATCAAGCGGAATCTTCTCAGAGCGCCGTTCGATAAGAACATCGTGTTTGGCAGGTGACCTGGGCGCTTCCGAAAGTGGCATTGATTTTCGTGTCGCCATGGGCGCAGCAACCAGCCGTCAGGCGCGGGGCGTCGACAACAATGCGTGTTGCCGCTTGGGGGCGGGACCGGGGCAGATTGCGCCTACGAATCTGGCGGCTCCGGCCGGGTAAACATGCCGCGCTGAGATAAGGATCAGCTCGCGGCAATATGATCGGTTTTTTGGGTCCGTCAGCTCTTTCATCGGCCTAGCCGGCACGCGAAAGTCGACCATGCCGTCACTGCGAAGACGCCTCGATCGTTTCCTGGAGAACCGCGGGCCTAAAATACCGCGGCTGCAGCTGAACCATGTCGAGCGCCTGGCGCTGGTCCGTCGCCATGGTGATTTTTCCCTTGCCTATTCGACCGCCGTGCAGAAGGGGCTTCACTACTTCGGCGATGCCCAGGGCTACATCGCTTACGGCAGCAAAACGCGACATCATTTCGCGCTCGGTGATCCAGTGGCTGCCCCGGCCGATTGGCGCGACTATATCCGACGTTTCATCGAGGTTGCCGGCAGCCCGTGGTTCGTGCAGATCGGCGACCAGACGGCGCGCGTGCTTGCCGGGCTTGGCTATCAGGTCAACCGCCTCGGCGTCGATACCAGGCTTGTCCTGCCCGGACACGACTTTTCCGGAAAGCGCAATGAGACAGTGCGCTATTCCGAACGCTGGCTCTTGAAGAAGGGTTTTTCCTTCGCAGAGGACAACGGGACTGTCTTCCTCGACGAGATTGCCAGGCTCTCCCAAAATTGGCGGGCCGACCGCATTGTCAAGCGCTGGGAGATGAGATTTCTCAACAGGCCCTTTGCCGATCACCTTGGCGTCGATATGCGCCGTTTCGTCCTGCACGGTCCGGATGGGGAACTCGTGGCCTTGCTGGATTTCGATCCGCTGTTCAGCGACGGCAAGGTCATCGGCTACACCACCTCGTTCAAGCGCAAGCACATCGATGCCTCGGCGCATGCCGAGATCGGCCTGACCAAATTCGCGGTTGACCGCTTTCGCGATGAAGGTGTTTCCGTCGTCACCCTAGGCCTGTCGCCGCTTGTCGAAATCGGACCTAGCGGGTTTGCCGAAAGCGATTTCTGGCGGCACGCCTTCCAGCGTGCCTATGACTCGCCCTGGGTCAATCGCACCCGCTTCAATCTGCAGGGGCAGGCGGCCTTCAAGCGCCGGTTCCATGGTGTCGAAGAGCCGACCTATCTTGCCTTTCGCAAGGGGACCTTTTTCGAAGCGCTTTCTCTGCTCCGGCTGATCAGGGCCGTCTAGTGCCTGGTGGCTGAGCGCTCGTCGCCTCCTGGTATGGTTGACCTCACACCGGTCAGGCTTGGTTGTTTAGGTGGGAAAGGAATGCCGCGGCGGGAAGCAAAGGACCGGCTGCGAACCGCCGGCCTATTCTGCGGCGTCCCCCAGTCCCGCCGGGGCACGTTTGGCAGCCTGAGAACGGATAGTGTGCTGAAGGTTCTGCAAAAAGTTTTGGAGAGAGAACGGGGCCTGCTCTGAGGGGCGAGCGGCCATGGCACGGTGGTGACGTTGCGATCACCGATTCCCGTGGAAGGGGAAGTGCCATGACCAATCGAGACGTTAGACTGAGCAGAG
>NZ_JAMYRK010000095.1:0-16113 GCF_040321335.1 Mesorhizobium sp. M0437 | reverse complement strand
CGCATGCTGCGCGGCGTCAACATCCTCGCCGACGCGGTGAAGGTCACGCTCGGCCCCAAGGGCCGCAACGTCGTCATCGACAAGTCGTTCGGCGCGCCGCGCATTACCAAGGACGGCGTCACCGTCGCCAAGGAAATCGAGCTTGAGGACAAGTTCGAAAACATGGGCGCGCAGATGGTCCGCGAAGTTGCTTCGAAGACCAACGACATCGCCGGCGACGGCACCACCACCGCGACCGTTCTGGCACAGTCGATCGTCCAGGAAGGCCACAAGTCGGTTGCCGCCGGCATGAACCCGATGGACCTCAAGCGCGGCATCGACCTCGCCGTCGCCGACGTCGTCGCGACGCTGATCAAGAACGCCAAGAAGATCAAGACCTCGGAAGAGGTTGCCCAGGTCGGCACAATCGCCGGCAATGGCGACGTGTCGGTCGGCTCGATGATCGCGGAAGCGATGCAGAAGGTCGGCAATGAGGGTGTCATCACCGTCGAGGAAGCAAAGACCGCCGAGACCGAGCTTGAAGTCGTTGAAGGCATGCAATTCGACCGCGGCTATCTCTCGCCCTACTTCGTCACCAACGCCGAGAAGATGGTTGCGGATCTGGAAGACGCCTACATTCTTCTCCACGAGAAGAAGCTCTCCAACCTGCAAGCCATGCTGCCGATCCTCGAGGCCGTCGTGCAGACCTCGAAGCCGCTGGTCATCATCTCGGAAGATGTCGAAGGCGAGGCCCTGGCCACGCTGGTCGTCAACAAGCTGCGTGGAGGCCTGAAGATCGCTGCCGTCAAGGCGCCGGGCTTCGGTGATCGCCGCAAGGCCATGCTGGAAGACATCGCCATCCTCACCGGTGGCCAGGTCATTTCCGAAGACCTCGGCATCAAGCTCGAGAATGTCGGCCTCAACATGCTCGGCCGCGCCAAGAAGGTGTCGATCTCCAAGGAGAACACCACCATCGTTGACGGCGCCGGCAAGAAGGAAGACATCCAGGGCCGCGTCGCCCAGATCAAGCAGCAGATCGAAGAGACCACCTCAGACTACGACAAGGAGAAGCTGCAGGAACGTCTCGCCAAGCTGGCAGGCGGCGTTGCCGTCATCCGCGTCGGCGGTGCGACCGAGATCGAAGTCAAGGAAAAGAAGGACCGCGTCGATGACGCCCTCAACGCGACCCGTGCGGCCGTCGAAGAAGGCATCGTTCCCGGCGGCGGCGTCGCCCTGCTGCGCGCTTCGCTGGCCATCACCGTCACTGGCGCCAACTCCGACCAGACCGCGGGCATCAGCATCGTGCGTCGCGCGCTGCAGGCTCCGGCCCGCCAGATCGCGGCCAACGCCGGTGCGGAAGCATCGATCGTCGCCGGCAAGATCCTCGAGAACAAGGGCGCGACCTTCGGCTACAACGCCCAGACCGGCGAATATGGCGACATGATCGCCATGGGTATCGTCGATCCGGTCAAGGTTGTGCGCACGGCTCTGCAGGACGCGGCCTCGGTCGCCGGCCTGCTGGTCACCACCGAAGCCATGATCGCGGAGGCTCCGAAGAAGGAGTCGGCTGGCGGCGGCATGCCTGGCGGCATGGGCGGCGGCGGCATGGGCGGTATGGGCGGTATGGATTTCTAATCCAGCCCCTATCAACCTACAGCGGAAAGGGCGGCAGCAATGCCGCCCTTTCCTTGTGTGCCGAACATGATCGACAACTTGGAGTGCGTCCCGAGGATCTCCTTCGAGCCTCACCGCATGGTCGAGAATTAGGATCTTGTCCGATCGAGCAATTCGCGGGCTCAACCTGGTCAAACCGGCGCCCCCTACGAACTGCCCGATCCTTGAGGATTCCGCTGCGCGACAATCACGATGATTCATTCAGTTGGTAGCTATAGGCGGTGAATCATGAGGGGCATTGAGGAGCGTGGCAAGGCGCCCATCTCGGCATTTAACCCCATCGAGCGTGATATCAGGGACAATTCTCTCATCGGACCGGCGGCTGGCGTTGAAGGACCCGGTGAATCATCCTGTTCTATAGTGGAGCAGACGCGCTCTGAGCCTCAAGATCAAGGGTTTCCTCCTCTGAGTATCCTTGATCTGCCGCTGGACATTCTCGTTGATATTGCTGAGCGGCTCAGCCCGATGGATCTGCTGAGGATGTCGCACACAAATCAAGAGCTGCGTGTCGCCGCGATGATAGTCGCAACGCCTCAAGAAAGGCGGATCCAGGTTCAGGCCATCTGTGGAGCCCTTGCAACCGGGCTCCAGCAGCGTCTCGTCGTCGTGGCAGAGGGGCCTCGTGACCCCGACGACTGCGCTTCGGCCTTGTGGGGCCTCGGAGCGGGCGTGGCAGCGCTTGCACCCGAGCTCCAGCGGCGTCTCATTCTCCTCGCCGAAGGGCTTGAGCCCAGGTCTCAGACCATTGCCCTGGAGGGCCTCGGAGCAGGCGTGGGTGGCCTTGCCCAACTTCAGCCGATCCAGGATTGCGATCAGCAGGTCATGATCTAGCGTCGTCATCACCAGCTCCCTCCGACCACCGCTTCGTACTCGGCGAGTGGCCGCAGCAAGGTGGCCGGGGGTGATCTTGATGCGCTCGGCGCGCACCGGCCCTTCGAAGCCGGCAACGCCGACAAAAGGCTCTGTCGCAAACCTGGAAATGGGGGTGTGAACGGCCATTTCGGCCTGTCCGTCAGGCAGCGAGGATATCGAAACAGCGATCGACAGACTTGTAGGCATACCTCGCCTGTCGCTTGCCCATCATGTGGATCATCTCGATGCCGGAGAGGATAACCACGGCGCTCGCCTGCGACTTGAAGCCGAGCATGGATGGAATGCGGCGCTTGATACGCCGGTGATCCTGTTCGATCCGATTGTTGAGATACCGGCTATTGCGGATGCGGATCGGCTTCAGCGGTCGCCGCGATCGCTGCCGCAGCCGGCTTTCAGCGTCGCAGGAAAGGATCGCTTCGTAATTGGTCTGGCTGCCGTCGGTGACGATGCGCTCCGGCCGGCCATCGCGCGTCAGCGCCTTGTGGAGGAAGCGTTGGGCCGCCACCAGGTCACGGTTTTCGCTGAAGAACAACTCGACCGTGTCGCCGAGGCTGTCGATGGCGCGGTAGAGATACATCCATGGCCGCAGACCTTGATGTACCTCTCGTCCATATGCCACTTGCTGCCGACCACACGCTTGCGCCGGTTGAAGCGCTCCAGCAGCTACGGCGAGAAGTGGGCGACCCAGCGATGCACGGTGGAATGGGCGACCTTCAAGCCGCATTCGGCCATCATCTCTTCCAGATCGCGCAGGCTCAGAGTGTAGGCCAGGTACCAGCGCACGCACAGCAGGATCACCGACTGGTCGAAATGGCGGCCGTTGAACATCACGTGCTCCTCCACAGCTGAGGAGTGTTTCTTGCCATGCTCCGCTTACCAAAAGGTTTGCGACAGAGCCGTTCGAACCGCATGCCGACACCATCGTCAAGGGCGGCCGCGATGTCGATTATGGCCACAAGCTCAACATGACGACGGGCAGGCAGTCTGTTCTTTCAATTTAGACCAACTATGCGGATGCCGCCTCAGTCAATTCAAGAAGGTAACCAATGCCGCGCACGGTCGTGATCCGTGGCGTTGCACCTGACCTACTCAGGTGTCCACGTAAGCGATAGATTCCGACTTCAAGCGCGTTGGCAGATACCTCGTCGTTGAACGAATAGAGGTGATCTTCCAACTGCGCACGAGGCACGATGCGGCCTGCACGGATAAGCAGATGCTCTAAAATACATAGTTCGCGGCGTGCGATCTTCAGAGGATGACCCGAGACGGAAACCTGTCGGCCGATCGGATCGAAATTGAGATTGCCAAATACAACGATGGGGTCGGTCACCTGTGTCGACCGGCGCAGAATGGCTCTCATTCTGGCGATGAGCTCATCGAAAGAGACGGGCTTGAGCAGAAAGTCGTCCGCGCCACCGTTGAAAATTGCAATTCGCTTCTCGAGATCGTTGATGCTACTCATAATGAGGGTTGGAACTGAATGCCCGTCGCTCCTTAGCTGTCTCAGCCAGCCCAAGCCATCGCCATCTGGCAGAGCCAACTCCAGCAGGAGAATTTCATAGGTTGCGCAACAAAATGCCCTCGACGCCTGTTCCAGGTTGCCAACTACATCAACGGCAAAACCGCTATCCCCGAGCGCAACTCGCACAGCGCGCGTAAGATCCACATGATGATCAATGAGCAGCGTTCGCATTTCACGTCCTATCAAGGTCGGACAGGTCACCGTCCGCTGTAAGACCGGGGCGACAGCGGAAGTCGCGCAACTCTTCGTAGTGTTCGTAACGCTCTTTCCGATGGGTGATCGCGGGAGCATGCAAGCCGCACGCCTGCAATAGTCGGGGATGGAACACGTGAAGACCTGTTGACGGGCTGAAACCGTCGGTCGGCCAGCCCACAATGCCACCGACTCTGCCTGCGATTTCTCTGCGCATCGATCCTCCTATGGGTTGCGTCGCAAACTCCAGCTGAGGTCGCAAGGCAGGTTGCGGCTTTGTTCATTGAGAGGACCCCCTGGAGGCAATACCAGGAGGATTCCCTATATGGCACTTCCCGATTTACCACCGGTCATTCCGAACCACGTTCGGCGGCTTTGAAGACACTCATTGAGCGCGGCTAGGTAAATCAAGGGTACGACCTGCCGGGTGTCGATGCCGCTTTTGAAGCAGGCATCGGCACCAGCTCGGTGAGCGTCGCCCGCGCAATTCAGCGGACGCGCTCGATACACCCAGTCGAATCGTGCCGCAACTTGCCGCGCCGACAGGGCGCCCGAAGACTTCAGACTTGTGACCGAAGGTCTACGCCCAGTCCTCCTCCCATTATCCACCTCCCTCAAATCAAAGTGGACGTTCAATTTGAACAAATTACGCCATCGTATCACAAACGACTTACCGATCCCCGACGTGCTCTAGCCTTAGTGCTTGTTAAGAAGGTCGGCTACTGTCTCTCCGCGTCGCCGGGCATCGGCGGCGAGCCACACCTCCCCCACCTCATACACGTCGCCGTGGGTACTGAACGGCACAATGACGTCAATGGCAGCCGACAGCAGGTCAAGAAGCGTGTGGTCTTCCACAGCAGCTCCTTGCGGGCTGCTCTTGACGAGTGAAAAGAGCTTTTTAAAGCCTTGGACCGGATCCGCCCCATGAATCGTTGATATTGATCCCGCATGGCCGGAGACGACTTCGCTAAGGTAGGCCCAAGCAGCATCATCGCGCATCTCGCCAAGCAATATTCGATCAGGGCGCATGCGCAAGCTGGCTTGCAACAGTTGCTCGGCTGTCACCGCACCTACGCTTGCTCGGTCCTTCGGATAGAGTAACCGGACATGGTTCTCGTGCGGGATTGCAAGTTCGAGCGTGTCCTCGATACTTATCAGCCTCTCTTGCGGGGGTATAGCGTTGATCAAAGTCTTGCTCATTGTCGTTTTGCCGCTTCCAGTAGGTCCGCAAAGCAGCATCGTGAGCCGCCCGCAAACGCATGCTCGCAAAAATTGCTCCAAGTCACCATGGTCGTAGTGCTGAAGAATCGTTTCGTCCTGCCGCTCTTGGCGCTCCTTTCGTGACCGCCATTGATTCCAACGCGAGTATTCGTAGCGAGAAGAAACTTCCTTGAGTTCGGTCACACGACTTGAGGGACGCCGTATCGTCAGGCTTATTGTTCCTGAGGGAACAGCGGGCGGCAAACAGATCTGCAGCCGCTCTCCGTTCGGCAGCTCAGTCGCACAGAGGGGGCTTTGCGGTCCGACATCTTGCTTGCGCAGCGCTCCAGCGAGGATCGCGATGTCCTCCAGATCGTCATAAGATAGCGGTAGCGGATGTTTCGTGAAAACGCCGGCCTGTCGGACAAAGGCTTCCCCAGGCCGGTTGATAGCGACCTCTTCGGTCCTTGGCTCCTCAAGCCATTTCAAAACAGGGTTGAGAAGCAAACGCAATTGAGGGTCAGCCTCCGGTCGCATTGTTGTCTCTCCGGCGTTGGCGATGTTGGGGGGCTGGCGCCACGGCGATCGGTCTAAGATCGTATACATCTGAGAAATCGAGGTCCCGAGCCACAAAGATCGATACAGCATCTCCCTGGTTTTTCTTCAGAGTTGGCGGAACGTTGATCGTTGCTCTAAGGGTCGTGTCAACGGCTTGTCCGGCGTTGCTCTGGAAGCTGTTGATGCCGCTTCCTCCACCTGAGCTGCCAGCGTATTGACCGGCGGCCTGAAACGCGCCTTGAATGACGCTCATGAGCATTGCTCCGCCAAAGCGCTGCCAGAAGTGATTATCCACCGTGCCAGGCATTCCGGAGCGGCCGAGCTCGTCAGCGCCCGGCGACGCTAGCGAAACGAGGGCATGGTCAGGCGTTTCGATGCGCGTCCACAGCACGAAGACACGCGCATCCCCCTGTTGGAGACCACGCTGGATCTCGCCAATCACGGTCGTCCCGCGATCCAAAAGCACCACGTTGTTGGTGGCGCCGCGGACGTCTTTAGGTAAGACGCACTTCACATAACCCGGTAAATTTGTGTCGACTGCCGTTTGCAAAATGCAGGGAATTATCGTTCCTTGGGTAATCACGAGATCAGGGTGCGGCAAAAGTGTGGCCCGGCTTGGCTCCTGTATATCTGGCTTCAATCGCCCCGTCAGATCGCCAGCGTCTGAAATCTCATGCGAGGTCGCGGGAGCATCCCTATGGTTGTCTTCGCTCCGCTGACCGTCGTTGGGCATTTGACCGCTGCCACTGTAGGCGAAAATTGGTGTTTCCTCCGGCGGCGGATCAGCTGGCGCCGGAGGCGGCGTGGATGGCGCAGGATCTCCTGCCTGCGCCGCCTGTACGGGTGCTGGAGCTTCGGGAGCAATCTCAATCGGCACGGGGCGGAATGGCTCGGCGTCGGCGACAATTGGAGGTTTTGGCTGAGTTGGCTCGTCTTGTGTGCTGGGACGACCGCCGAGCCAGATGAGCGATAGAGATGAGATGAGAACAAGAGCAGCGACGGCCAACTTCTGCAATCCCGAAACATGCCGGCGGGCCGGCTCCGAGACCATCGATCCTGAGGCATGGACATCATGTCCCGACTGTGGGCCGGTTTCATTCATCGGCCGGGCCTTTCAAAACGCGCCACACGTCGGGTGTCACTGTACCGGTCCCTGGCGCTCGTCCCACAGGGTCATAAGCCCTGTTGAAAATGGACAAGACCGTATTGCCATCTCTCAGACGCCATTCCCGGGCGACTGCGGATACTTCAACATAGTCTCCTTTGACCGTGTAATTGGCAGCGGCTTCCTTGCCGTCGGGATTGATAATGTAGAGGGAGGGTATGCGGGAATTGCTTGCGAAGCCAAATACGGTGGTAAAGCCATTATCGAAAACTTCCAGCGGCGCCAGCGATCGATCGCCCTTTGCGACGTAGTGAAAATTGCTTTCGTCCGGACTGGTAGTTGCGGCGGGCCGATTCAACAAATCCTGAACTCTCTCGTCGCGCAGCACTTTCGCCCGGGCCTGACCAAGAATCGAGCGCCTTTCTGCGTCCTTTCTCTGAGCAGCAGCCTCATCAGCAGGATAGGTGAACTGCACACTGTAGTATAGGTCAGGTTGCTGCTCATCGAGTTTTGGCATCGCTCTCGTTGAAATACTGAAGACGTATCTCCGTGTACCGGACTCACTCTCGGCCAGCACGATGACCGGCTGCGGCGGGAGCATCCGGCTAGCCTTAAAAAAGAGATAGTTGGCGCGCGGGAGCGCAGCCAGGTCTTTGCTATTGGAAACGGCCACGGCTGCGACTGTCTCGTTGGCCGCGAATGTGACAACCAGCGTTGCCCCCACTGCGGTAGACAGGCGCACCACTTCGTCAGGACGGTAAGCCAGGTAGCGCATGCGCGCATCATGCTTGCCGGCAAGTGGTGTGTCTTCCGCGGACGCTTCCATCGTTAAGAAGAGTGAACAGACCAGCGCGAGAAACGCTCTTTTTGTCATGGCTGCACATAGCCCAGGTTCGATACGCTATCTTCCGAGCTTTGATAGGAAGTGACGAGTAGACCTCCCGGATTGGTGAGCCTCGATTGCCCAGGCAGACCCGTCAAGCGCTCGTAGCGGATGGTAGCTGTCCAGGTGGTCACTATCGGCATCTGCCCATCGACAACAAGCGTACGTTTGTAACGGATCTGTTGAACGTCCGGACTGATGTCGTTTGAAGAAATATGCCCGACCTCGAGCTTGCCGCGTTTGCCGACCGTGACTTGCGGCGAGGTGGGATTCGGATAGTTGAAGAAATCTTGATATTGCTGTCGCACAGCCGGCGCGCTGAAACTGGATACGAGGTCATAGGCGTATTGGGCTGTATCTGCTGTGTACCCCTCGCGCAGGCGTACATATTCCCACAGCGAAGCATTTATGACGGCTCGGTCTTGGGTTGCCGGCAGTCGAGAGACTGACACTTCGCTGTCGACGGTCCCATCCGGCCGGACCCAGAGGAACACAGGTACGAGCTTGGCCAACGGGACCATGGCAGCAATGGTAAATGCCTGGGCAACATTTCCTAGGACCGCCGCTGCGGCAAAGGCTATCAGGGCCTTTGACAGGCGCCGCGCAGACTTCGCTCGTGAAGTTTGAAACGCTTCCACCTTCTTATAGTGGGCGGCTAGCGTTTCTCTCTCCACCAGAAGGGCATGTTCAGGAACTTTCACTTTGGCTCTTCCGCGCATTCGACCTGAAGATCCTCAGGGGTGGTTTCCCATTGTCCCACGTTCAGTTGGAATGGGGCACCCGCGCATGTCGCAAGCCCATGGCTCGTCTTGCAGGCGGCCAAAGCGAGGATTGACAGAAGTAGGCAATATTTCATGTTTTTGGCACCGAGCTTGTCGATTGATTAACCACCCGCCGTTTTGGCAAAGTGGCGATTGAGGCTGTTAAGAGGTCGGTTCGCACCTCCCCAAGAGCCGCCGGCGATGCTGCTGGCGATCGTCGGAAGCGCGACGATCAGAGCGTCACCAGCTAGGAAAAGCATGTCGAGCTCGTAAAGCCCGATGATCTTGGCTGCTGTCGTGCCCGAGAATTTGATCATCAAAAGCATGGCTGCCAGCGAGACTGCTTCGGCAGCGATTACTATCGTTGCAACGATGTTGAGGAGGAGAAGCAGCAGCCCGTACGAGAGCAGTTGGCCGATCCATCTGGTGGCTATGTCTCGAGTGTGATCAAAAAGGTAGCCTACAAGGACCAGGGGGCCGATCGTCAAGAGCACCTTCGTCAGAATTCCAACGGCATCGTAGATCTCGAACGCTGTCCACAGCGCGCCGTAGAAAATCCATTGCGCTCCCTCGAAAGCAAGTATGTCCTGGCCGTTCATAGGCCCAATTTCGGAAGCAATCAGCTGAAAGACATACTGGCTTGAAGCAAACATGAGATCGAGCTTCTGGGGGATTCCGATGAAGGGCAAGTCGCTGCCACTGATGTCGTGAGCCAACCTCGGAATCGTGTCGTCGAAGAGCGCTTCAATGTACTGCTGATAGTTGGCCTGCCCTAAGATAAGGGCGACGACAATCGACACCATGATTACGCGCGAGATACCCCCGCGCGCATCGACTTGACCACGCATGACCAGACAGCCTTGGATTATTATCCAGAGCGTGACACACGCAACCAGAGGCGCACTGACCGCCGCTTGGACGTTTTCAAGCACTTTGTGCAGCCCGGACGTGAAGGCCCCATGAAAGATCGTGTGTATAGTCGTGAATGGCGCGGGAATTTTGAAATTCATGGCGTGAGCCTGATGTGTCCCTGATCAGCGCAGCTGAGCCTGATGAACTCTGTGTGGTTTACGGGAGGATGCTAAACATATTAGCGGTGTCCTGATGTTCGCGACGCTGCGTGGCGGCCTCCTCCACGGCGTGAAGGCTCCCTTGTGCAGTGGCCATTGTCAGCAGACTCGTGGCCTGGACATTTTGGATCATCGCATCGTGAATCTGCTTGAGGACCAGACCGTTGGTCACGGTGGCCTGCATAATATTTCCCGAGCGGGAAAGCTGACCAAGCGTGCCGGCGTTATCCTTAAGGCGCTTGTCCATCATGCCCAAAGTGTCGGCTGCAATAGCTGCGGCATTGGCGGCCCCGGCGATTTGTCCCTGTAACAGTTTCGCTTCTGAATCGGTGCCGTTGACTATCCGATTTGGGTCCTTCGCAATGTTACGGGCCATAATCGAAGCTGGCGCCCGAGCATCAAACATCTGCTCCTCCAGCTTATTGCTCGACGGGTAGTGATTTCCTTGGTTCAGTGAGCTTAGCAGTCCCGTGACAGCGAATGACGACGTTAGAATCGTCACCATTTCAATCGTGGTAGCGAGCGTCTCGATTGACCTCTCAAGGATCGCCGCATTGGAAAGCGCTGTTAAGGTCGCTTGTGTTTCTGTTACAGGGTCGCTGACGATAAATTGCGAACGGGCCTGTCCGTGAAGCAGAAGGGAAGCAGCAAGGGTCGTTACTGCAAGTTTGGCAAATTTCATGAATATTCCTCCGTCAGTCTTGAACTTCGTGGTACCGGGCCATGAACTTGTCGAGCCACCCACTTGGGGCGTCTCCGTGCTGGTTACGAAGCTGGTCGGCAAAGCGCACTGTGTTGGCCCGCCCCGAGAGTACGGCTACGTACTCGCGCATCTGCCCAAGATCGAATTCGCAAACAATACTCCCGCTATCGCGCTTGAGCAAAAACTTGCGGCTGCCGATTGCCATTCCCTGGCGGATTGCCTCGAACTCCTGCGCAGTGCACTTCAAGCCATCGACATACGCAGAGCGGTCCGCCGTCGGTGATGGGTAGAAAATTTTCGTCATACATTGCGCAACGAGACTAGCTCCGAGAGGCGATTCCAGAACGTGTTCAGGCTGCTGCGTTGCGAGTATCAACATGCCGTTGTTTTTGCGGACCGTGAGCAAGAACTTGTCGATAACGGCCGAGAATTGGGGGTTGAGTAGATAGAATCGAAATTCGTCGCAGCTCATGACGAACCGACGACCATCGACGATAGCGCCCACTCGATGCAGAAGGTATGCGGCGGCCGGTGCACAGACCTCCTCATATTCCAGGAGCTGCGTCATGTCGAAGCCCGTAATGGAGGCATCCAGCCTTACTTCGTCCACGTCGCCGTCAAAGGCCCATCCAAGCGCCCCCCCTCTACACCACCGCTGCAGCCGTGCTCCTGCGCCCTCGGAGGGGCTGTGCAATAGGAACTCGCGCAGGCCCGCAAGTGAGCGCATAGGGGGTTCGAACGAAAGCTGACGAACAATGCCGCGTTCCAGCCGACGGCTTTCCTCCGGCGAGATCGGACCACGGCCGTCGCTCTCGATCAGGGCCATCAACCACTCGCGCAGAAAGTCCCGGGAGGCGGAGGTGTTGTCCAGTCCACGCAGAGGGGCCAAGCCGCTCGGAGCGCCTCTGCGCAACGCAAGATATGTCCCTCCCGTGGCTCGCACCAGCAGTTCACCACCCCGATCCTTGTCGAAGAAGACGATCGCACCATTGCGATCGACCAAGCTTTGCTCAAGCATCGCGAGGACAAAGGTCATCAGCGTCGTCTTGCCTTTGCCAACGGGCCCGAATATTGCCGTCATGCCGACGTCATTCTCATGGGGGATGTAGTCGAAAGAAGTTCCACCGTTTGTGCGAAAGCGCGCAACAGCATTGCCCCAGTGGCCGGAACTGGAACCGCTTGGGAAGTTCTCAAATGAGACGAGCCCGGCAAAATTGTGTGAGGTGATCGCCCCCGGGCGCGTGCGCCACCTGTTGTTCCCCGGAAGTTGGGACCAATATGCGGCCTCCATGCCGATGCCCTCTTGGACGATAACGGCGCCCGCGTCGGCCAGCCGTGCGCGGGCACTTGCTGCGCGATCTGCAAGGCTATTGAGGCTGTCGGCATAGACGCACAGGCTCAGATGATGCGAACCCATCACGAATTCGTTGCTTGCCAGTGCGTCCTCTGCCTCGGCAAGTTCATTGATCTGGGTGAGAGCCTTGTCGCCGGCACTCGTCATCTGGCTGGACTTAAGGCTTAGTTTGGCATGAGCTTGTGGGCGAGTGAGGAAGGAAAAGCTCTGGCTCAGGACAAGCGGGAAGTTGGCGGACAGCAAGGAATTTAGCATGCCCGGCCGCGTCGTCGCCGGATATTCACGGAACGAAAACAATGATCCGACGGAGCTATCCCCGGGCCTTCGAATCTCAAGCGCCCGCTTCCCGCAGATGACCTGGTCAGTGTAGATCGAGGCGCCAAGTGAGCCGGTAACCATCGGAACCGGAAGAAACCGGCAAGTCATCATGAGCCGAAGCGCCTCGCCGATTTCCGTGAAGAGCACGTTGCCTTTCTCACGAATGCCCAACCGGCGCAGACCGTAACCGCCGAGTGCGCCAGCAGTGATGTGCCAGAGGTCTTCCAGGCTCCGCATTTGGGTGGCTAGATCGTGCTCATTCCGTCTGCGGGACTTGGCAATCCGCAAGCCGATCTTGCCGATTGCGGTGCGGGGGGACACGATCAAAGTGAGGAAGTGATCGTTGCGAAAGAGCTTTCCCGACAGCACACGACGCTCGTAGGCCTCGCTCAGACTGCCAGCGAATGCACTTTGAAACTGGCGCGGCGCCGGCGCCGGCACATCGTTGTGTCTCACAAGATGAGCGTATATCGAGACATTGTCATCGGCGATGTTGCGCAAGAGAGTGTTGAACGCGCGGCAGCGCGAGTTGCGCATCTCAGCGTCTTCCAAATCAAAGGGCACACCGTTCACATGTGCCATGGCCATGATCGATCCGTCTTCCAGAAGGACAACCTGATCGCTTACGTGACCAACATACGGAAGGTAGATCTCGCCAGACCTCTCGGTCCGGCCGCTGGCGCCGAACATTACACCATTCCTCTTCCGCGTTTCGGCACTCTGATCGGATTGGCGCTGACGCTTGCGCCTCCCCAGACCGGCCCGTCCACGCTTCTGCCGGCCGTCTGCAAATAGAGCAGCACGACGCTTGCCGCGTTATAGTCACGCTCAACAACCAGCCGTGCTCCGAACCAGAGTGGCGCGAGAACGATTTCGTAGAGCGGGTTCTGAAGGATAATGATAACAAGCCCAGCCAACATCATGAGCAATCCGGCCAGCGTCAGCGGCACCCCCAGAAACAGTGCGGGGCGCGTCGCCGCCACATAGAGGGTGCTCACTTCCAACCGGTCGCTCATCAGCCGCCGCCTATGAGCGCCTTGCCCAGGAAGCTGGCCCCGAACATGATGACGATCCCTCCAACGACACCCGCAACCAGGCCAAGTGAAGCACGACCGAACATCCAAGAGATACCGATGGCTACGAGCCCGAGCACGGCCAGTGATTGTCCAAAGGGGCCAAGTATGAACGTGCAGATATTCTGGACCATCTTGGCAGGATCCGTCCCTCCGGTCACCTGAGCCGCGGCTGGCCCGCTGTAGAAGACCGTCCACGCCGCGCCTGCAGCAGCGGCCGGTACATATTCAGCCGCCATGCGCAGCATGGAAAAAGGCGAAGGAACACGCGTTTTAAGCGCACGAAGTATCTTGAGTGGCGTCATCATTGCATCTCCATGTTTCAATCGAATACGAGTTTGTTCGGGTTCGCGGGTTCCCGTGCTTTCGCAGCCTGGCTGCCTGTCGGACCGGAGGGATCGGCCCCGGAGCGGTCTGGCTGATACGAGCCCCAAATGTCCCAAGAATCTTGGTTGGGCTGCTTCTTTCTATTGGCCTGTTGGCTCTGCTGGAGCAGAGGCGGCACGGCTTTCCGACCGGGTGCCTCAAGGTGCGGCACATCTCGAGCAGTCGGCTCCAGCGTTCGCTCAAGGAGACTTGAGATGTCCTTTGAGGCCGACTCGACCTTGCGTACATAACCGTTGGCGAAGCCACGCGTGACGTCGCCCGTGTTATAGGCCGAGATGGCACGGCGAAGCGCCAGTTGCTGTGCCACAGCAGTGGTGCCGCCGGCATACCGGCTTTCAAGCAAGTGGGCGGCAGCCGAAAGCGAGGCGCAGGGCTCGAAAGCCCTTTCCGGCGTAAGATTGAGCATGGCAAAGTTCTTGCTGTTTATCTGCATCAATCCAACATCGACAGAATGTTGTGCTTCGAGGCGTTCCTTGATGCCCCGCGTGGCTTCCAGGTGGTCTATCCAGCGAAGCTGCTCACCTGTGGTGTTGTCATGAGCCACCAGCGTGTCAAAGCCACTTTCAATCTTGGCAATCGCGGCGAGGGTGGACGGCGCAACCCAGGGAGCGCATTTGCGCGACAGGCTGCGGAACTCACGCGGAGAAAGTGGCGCGGGCTCGGCTGGGAGTGACATGGATGTCAACAGGACGACGGCCAGCGGCCAAGCTGCAATAAACATTCCCTATCACCTACCTTTCCAAGCCGCCGGACGGGTTCTGGCCTGTCCGGCACGCGCTTATCGGGGAGGTTTGTTACTGTGTGATGTTCAAGTTCAGCTTTTCGGTTTCAATTGAAGCAAAGACCGTGTTCGTATCAGCGTGGGTGAGCATCTTGCGCATGCGTGGGTGGCGCGGGCCCGATCAGCCAGCGACATCCGGAGCATCTTGGTACAATGACTCCTGTACAGGATTGCTCGTCCCGGCCGTCCGTTGCTCCTGGAGGGTGGGCCGCGACTTTGGCGTCATGGATGGTACTTCTGTCAGGGCCAAGCCAAGGACAAAATGGGGAGCTTGGCGGGCTTGTTCAGGCTCGGGAACACCGTGGGGAATCGACTAAGGCGATAAAGCGGCCCAACTTTGCCGGTATGCTGCCGGTCCTTAAAGAGCAGCCATGCGCGGCCCGGCACACTCAGATCATTGCTCGAGACGCGAGCTCGTCCGCGAAGCTGGCTCGAAGGCGCAAATCCGCGGCGGCGAGGGTCAACTGGGAAGACGTGGCGGCGCAGCCCATCCTGGTGCGAGCCTCGTTCAGCTGTTCGGCCGCCGCCGCCAAAGGGTGGATCATGCACAGTCCCATCGGCAGATAACGGCACGTCATTGACGGAGTCCGACGGCGCAATGGACAAGCATAGTGACACGCTCAGGATGGAGGAGTTGCAGTAACTGAGAAATGTTAGCCCGGACGTTCACCGCAACCGGCGACCTGCCGGTCGCCGAACAGCATTTGAGGCCGCCGGCCACCTTGGACGAAGCCGGCTTGGCAGGAGACACACTATTTTGCACAAGGCCGCTGCAGCGAATCACGGTCTTCTTCCGCCGACCGCCTCTCCGATCAAGCCAAACGCCGCGCTGCTCAACCATGTCCGAGCTGGATCCACGAGCCGGAGGATATCGAGATGATCCAGGTCCGCAAACTCCAGGATGACCAGGATGCAAGGGCATAGCAGGAAACTTGGCATCCATGAGGTCGAACTTGAGTGATATTGGCAGGCCTGCACCAACGGGGGAGCTCGAAGCGAAAAAGCGAAGGACCACACGGCAGGGTCATGTCGGCGCTTGGACCTGTCTGGTGGCCACGGGCTGCCTTGGTGCGGTCAATTCGCTGGGGATGAAAAGAACAGGACGAGCACGGCCTCACATTGGCCGCACGCAACGGCGAGTGGTATCAAGGAGCAGCTGTTCTGGGTCGGTGCCCCAGGGTTGCTCGGCAACAGGTTTAGACAAGGGGATTCAAGATTGAAGGTGTGCCGTTGAAACATGTTCTTGTCATTGACGATGATGCCGCAATGCGGCGCCTCATCGCCGAGTATCTCACGATGCATGCCCTGAAGGTAACCGCAGTCCACGATAGCAAGCAGTTTGACTATGTTCTTTCACGTGAGCCAGTCGATCTCGTGGTTGTTGACCTTAACCTAGGCCGGGAGGATGGACTTGCGATCGTCCGCAATTTGGCGACAAAATCGGATGTTCCTATCATAGTGATCAGCGGCGACCGGCTTGATGAGGCGGAAAAAGTGGTTGCACTGGAGCTCGGCGCAACCGATTTCATTCCCAAGCCTTTCGGGATGCGCGAATTCCTGGCCCGCATTCGAGTAGCGCTACGCCAGCGCATTTCTAGTCCGCGAACCAGAGAGCAGCGCTCATTTCGCTTTGGGGCCTGGAAGCTCAGCGTGAAGCAGCGGCGACTGATCTGTGCGGAG
>NZ_JAMYRK010000094.1:0-16692 GCF_040321335.1 Mesorhizobium sp. M0437 | reverse complement strand
ACCCTGTACCCGGCATTCGGACGAACGAGAATCGACAGAAAGGACGACGGCCTTGCACTCACCCCCTTGACGGTCGAGCGATTAGACGACCCGCTTCGCGGGAGGGGCGCCTCGTTCTGAGATGGCGCGACTGCCATTTTGACTTGAGCGGGTAGAGGGGTCGATCTGACCATGGAGTTCCCTTCAACGAGAGGAACTCGCCATGGCTACCCTGTCGACCGATGCACCAATCTCTCCGCTTCGCCAGCGCATGCAGCACGACATGCTCATGCGTGGCCTGGGCTCCCATACCCAGCAAGACTACGTTCGTCACGTCCGGCGCTTCGCTGTGTTCCTTGGCCGCTCGCCCGACACTGCGAGGGCTGAGGACATCCGTCGATTCCAGCTGCATCAGCATGAGAGCGGCGTCGGCCCTGCGACGATCAATGGCGCGGTCTCGGCACTGCGGTTCCTGTTCCTGGTGACGCTGAAGCGGCGGGATCTGGCACGTGTGCTGGTGATCATGCGCCATCCACGCAAGCTGCCGGACGTGCTGAGCGTGGAGGAAGCGGCGCGGCTGCTCGAAGCAGCACCTGGCATCAAGTACAAGGCCGCGCTCGGTGTCGCCTATGGCGCGGGTCTGCGCGTATCGGAGGTCGCGCACCTCAAGGTCGATGATATCGACAGCACACGCATGCTGATCCGCGTCGAACAGGGCAAAGGACGCAAGGTTCGCAACGCCATGCTCTCGCCGCAACTCTTGGAACTGCTGCGGGTGTGGTGGCGCGAAGGCAGGCGTCGCGGGGTGATGCTTCCGCATGGCTGGCTGTTCCCGGGGCGCAGTTGCACCGATCCGATCTCGTCGCGGCAACTCCATCGCGCGGTTCAGGAAGCCGCCGAAGTCGCCGGCATCCGCAAGCGCGTCAGCCCGCATACTCTGCGGCACAGCTTCGCCACCCACCTGCTCGAGCAGGATGTCGACATTCGCGTCATCCAGGTGCTGCTCGGGCACTGCAAGCTCGAAACGACAGCGCTCTACACCAAGGTCTCGACCCGGACGATCCACGCGGTCGCAGGGCCGCTGGACCGGCTGATGGCGCTGATGGAAGGCAAGACGCCGTCCGGCTGAACCGGTGCGCGCCGACCTGGAGGTCGCCGATATCTTCCGTGCTGCCGGCCCCGGATACCGGATCTCCCACGCCGGGCATCTGAGCTTGCAGCAGCTCAAGGTCATGTCGGCGATCGAACAGTGTCGCACCGCTGCATTGGGTGGTCATGTCGAAGCCTGTGCGGACTGCGGCCAATGGCGGATCGCCTATAACAGCTGCCGTAACCGGCACTGTCCCAGGTGCCAGGGCGCGGCCGCGCGTACATGGCTCGCCGAGCGCGAAGCCGACCTGCTGCCGGTCGGCTACTTCCATGTCGTATTCACGCTGCCGGCCGAAGTCGCCGAGATCGCGTTCCACAACAAGGCGCTGGTCTATGACCTGCTGTTCAAGGCGGCATCGGAGACGATGCTGACCATCGCCGCCGATCCGAAGCACCTCGGCGCGCGCATCGGCATCACTGCCGTGCTCCACACATGGGGCTCGGCAATGACCCACCATCCGCATGTCCACATGATTGTGCCGGGCGGCGGCATCGCGCCGGACGGGAGCCGCTGGATATCGTCGCGCGCGGCCTTCCTGCTCCCGGTCAGAGTACTGGGCAAGTTGTTCCGCCGCCTGTTCCTCACCCGGCTGATCGCGCTGCACGACGCCGATCGGCTCGCCTTCTTCGGCACCCTTGCTCGTCTCATCGAGCGGCAGGCCTTCCTGCGGCACCTGTCGCCGGTCCGGAACAAGCGCTGGGTGGTCTATGCCAAGGCGCCCTTCGCCGGGCCGGAAGCGGTGCTCGCCTACCTGTCGCGCTACACGCACCGGGTCGCGATCTCGAACCGCCGCCTGATCGCCTTCGACGAGGCTGGAGTCACCTTCCGCTACAAGGACTATCGCCGCGATGGTGTCGAGCGCCAGCGCGCCATGACGCTTGCCGCCGACGAGTTCATCCGCCGCTTCCTGCTCCATGTCCTGCCGCGTGGGTTCCACCGCATCCGTCACTATGGGCTGCTCGCCACCTCCGCCCGCAAGGCCAGCCTCGCACTCGCGCGCGAACTGCTGAACGTCGATCTGCCGCCCCAAGACGACACTTCGGAAGAACCGGCTGACGTCCGCCGGCCTTGCCCTTGCTGCGGCGGGCGCATGGTCGTCATCGAGAGGTTCGAACGGTGGTGCCAGCCTCGTGCACCGCCTGCCTCAAGGGCGCCGAACCGGGAGAACGCCCCATGACCCGGCATGGACCGTTTGTCCACACGGCCGCGCCACGCTGGCGCCGGTCAACGGGATGTTATGTGCACGTTGCCGTGACGCCGGTCGTCACGCACACCAATCCCGTCGGAATCAACGCTACAGGCTCTGCGACCTGGCCCGGAAGCCGCTTCCACGACATGCCCACCGCGTCTTATGCGGAAGTTCGCGACAGGCGCTGGCACACCCCGAAACACAAATCCCCATAGCTCACCGCCTGCGGCCCGCGGGTTCCTGCATCAGAGACTTTCGTACGCCTGACGGCACCCGAAACCCTTCAGCAATGTCGGCCGTTGAGCAGCCCAAAGCCGTAACCAAAAAGCGGACATTCGAGCGAACAGACGACATAACGTTTGCGACATTTGTTCCCGTGTGGTTGCCGTTGATGGATACGGCTGCTCCCGCGAAACAGCAGTCCTCCAGAGACAACTAATATCTGGAGGCCGGTTACTGCCGCCACCCGGCCGCGTTGCTCGCCGCGAAAATCGCGCAGCGACACGCGCGCCCCGTCCTGCGATGTCAACGTGATGTCCTGAGCCAGTCCGATTGTCGGCAGGCGCTCGTCGTTCGGCGCGTCGTGCTCACTCGTCCGCGCTATGTTCAGCGCCAAGGCGAGAACTGCGTCTGCTGGGGTCTCAGGCCTTCAACTCGCGTTTGAGCTCGTTGAGGAAACGCCAGTCCGTTCCGTTGGACAGGATTTGTTGCGGGCTCGACTTGATCATGCCGGTCTCCTGCATGCGCAGCGCATAGAAGCGCACGCTGTCTTCGGCGTCGAACACGCGCCACTTGTCGTGCTGAGCACCGTTCAGCGTCCCAAGCGCTTCGTCATAGTTGGGTAGAAAGCCTCGGTCGACAAGCTGCTGTGCCGCCAACGACGGATCAGAAGCGCACAGGTCAGCGGATTTGAGAATGGCGCGCAACACCCGCTTCGTCGCGACCGGGTATCTGCTCACATAGTCCGCATCGCCGGCAACCATGCAGCAAAAGTATTGCGACCACGGGCGGTCGGTCCCGTTGTTGACGATCGTATGGCCGATCTTCCGGGCGTGCAGGATCTGCGGTTCGGGCGGACCTGCCATGTAGGCATCGACCTTGCCGTCGATGAACATTTGCATTGGGGCTTGTTCACCCTCCACCCACTCGATATCGTGCACGGGATCAAGCCCGACATAGTTGGCCATGAGAGCCGTCAGGATGTGAGGATGCGACTCCACCGACCCTCCCCCGACGCACTTTCCACGCAGATCCCTGATGCTGCGGACGCTGTCGTTGCCGATCAACTCGAAGCAGCCGGAATGCACGCCGATCAGCACTTTCACCGGCACGCCGGCGTCGATGGACCTAATGTGCATCGACGGCATGTTCATGTCGAAATCGATCAGGCCGGCGGAGAGCCACTTGGAATTGTCGATGTGGGTGTCGCCTTCGACATATTGGATATCGGTGAAACCGTCGGCGCGCAGAAGTTCTCCGGCAAGGTAGATGGACGCCCAACAGTAAGCGCCTCCGACCCACTGCCCCAAGCGGACGGTTGTCGTTTCCAGAGCAGGCTCCCCGGCCGCACTGGATGTGCGAACATTGAAGAGCCCGGCACCGCCGATCGCCGACAGGCCGGTCAGGAATGTGCGACGATTCTGCATTAGCTTCATCGGACGCTCCTTTGGCAAATTGATCATCCCTAGGAATCAACCAAATGACCCCAATAGAGGACGGACAATGCGTGAGCGCGCCGAGTAATCGCGAGTTGGAGCACGCCCTGTTAAAGGCGGGAGTCTTCTCGTTCTTCAGTCGCTGGCCAAGAACGCTTTCAGCCAACGATTAACGACCATACGCCTTCTCAACGTTCGTGGCGAGGGCAATGCTCTCAGCCAAGGCCAAGCCCTTTTACGGAACCCTCGTACCTTCCAGGGCGCTGACAAAACGGATCCATCGGGTAATTGCCAAAAGGCGCCTTCTCGAACCAATTCGAGACGTTCGAGTTCATCCCACGTGACGACTGGATCGGGTCCAAAGTTCGCGTTGGCAGAGGGCTGGCTTGCGCCACGGACGCTGCACCCATCCGCTACGGCCATCTTGTCCAGGCGCTGTTCATAGGTTGGGCTGGACTTCCGGAAACTCCTGTCGCGCCTTGTGGCGACCGGGCTTGAAAGAAGCCAACCAGGTATCTGTAACGTGCCTTGCGAGCTGACGTTGGGAAGTTTCCCCGAGCGAGGCGAATAGGGAGCAACGGCCATGGAGCTCAAGGCCGTCCGATCGCGGATCGGTCTAGCTGCCCGCATCATTGTATGGCCCATTCAGCTCAGGAGCCGATCTATCTCATTAGGCACAGTGATCCCTAGCTTGGCCGACCGATCCACCGCACAATTTCATAGGCAGGCATCGGTCGGCGAAAGCCCTTCAGCGTCAGTTCGCCAACGGCGACGGACTCAACCAGGGATTCGACGGCACCAACGACCCGCTGGCTGACGAGAATCTGGCGTGGCCTGGCTTCCTCGCATAATCGGGCGGCGTGGTTCGACACTGTGCCTATCACTGCATAATCGGCGCGCTGATCGAAACCGATCCGCCCGATGGTTGCATGGCCTCGGGCGATGCCGATTCCGAAGCCGAGCAAGTGATCGCGCTTGCGCCATTGCTCTGAATGCTCGTCAATCGCATCACGCATCGCCGCAGCCATGCGGACGGCTCTCTCCGTATGGTCGGCGCAGGGCAGTGGATCGTTGAAAACGACGACGATACCGTCGCCCACGAATCGCTCAAGAGTTCCCTCGTAGCGGACGATTTGTTCACCAAGACAGGCGTGGTATTCGCCAAGAACCGCCATCACCTCCTCAGGTTCGGCAGTCTCGGCGAAGGCTGTAAAGCCGCGTAGATCGCAGAAAACGACGGTCACCTCGCGGCGGTGACTTTGCAGAAGCGTGTCGCCATTTCCCGCCGCAACGATGAGGTCGGCGACTTGCTCGGGCAGGAAACGCCGGAGCCGGCCCATTCGCTCGATCTCGATCACCTGCTCCGCCAGGGTCTGCTCGAGCGAGCGGTTCCAATCGGAAAGCTGCACGGCTTGGCTTGCGACGGTATCGTGAAGCGCCTTCTGGCGCAGCATCGAGCGCACCCGCGCCAACAGCGCCTGGTGCTCGAAGGGCTTTGTCAAATAGTCATCGCCCCCGGCGTCCAGCCCCTCGACCACATCGCGCGTGTCGGCTTTTGCGGTGACAAGAATGACCGGGATCGATCGCAGCGAGAGATCCTGCTTCAGCATACGCACCACGCTGATGCCGTCGAGCTTCGGCATCATGATGTCGAGCAGGATCAGATCCGGCGTGAGATCGCGGGCCTTACCAAGCCCCTCTTCACCATCCGCGGCAGTCACCACTTCGTAGCCATTCGCCTCGAGCCGCATGCGAAGGATCTCAAGGTTCTCCGGGGTATCGTCGACCGCGAGAATGCGAGGCGGATCGTGCAAGGTACCGTCTCCCCTCAGGAAAGGAACTGACGAATCTCGGCGAGCAGCTGGCGCGGACTGAATGGCTTGGCAATGTAGCCATCGCACCCTGCAGCAAGGGCCTTCGCCTCGTCGCCCGACAATGCATAGGATGTGACGACAATGATCGGGATGTGCCGCAGCGCCGGATCGGCCTTTATACGGCGGGCCGCTTCATACCCGTCGATTACCGGCAGCTGAATGTCCATGAGGATCAGGTCTGGCTTCTCGGCCGCAGCAGCAGCGACGCCGGCGGCACCGTCCGCCGCCTCGATCAACTCGTATTCGGTGGTGGCGATGAGATCGCGGATGATCTGCCGGTTGTCCTCGGTGTCTTCCACCATCAGGATTCGTTTGCTCATGCGGCCCTCACTTCCTCATTCACCCGGATTGGTATCTTCAGCCGGAATGTCGATCCTGACCCGAGCACGGACTCGACGTCTATGGTCCCACCATGCATTTCGACGATGCGCTTTGTGATCGCCAGGCCGAGACCTGTGCCACCCTTCTGCCTGGTGCTGCTGTTGTCGACCTGCTGGAATTCTTCGAAGATGAGATCCTGGTCCTTGGACGCGATGCCGGGACCTGTATCCCGGACGGTGATCTCGAAATGTCCGTCGGCCGCGCCGGCAAGAATTTCGACCGCACCCGTTTCGGTGAACTTGACGGCATTGCCTGCAAGATTGAGCAGGACCTGCGTCAAACGGCGTTCGTCCCCGCGGCCGATTGGAAGGTTCTCGGCAACAGTCGTTGAAAGCTCAAGACCCTTCGCTCGTGCCAGCGGCTCGACAGCCGTAACGGTTAATCGAACAATCTGCGCGACGGAGTAGTCCTCGATCGCCAGCGTGAGCTGACCGGCTTCGATCTTCGAAAGGTCGAGTACGTCGTTGATGAGCCCGAGGAGGTGACGGCCGTTTGCCTGCACACGCGCGACGGTCGTCTTTGCCTTGTCCGGAAGTTCGCCGTAGATGCCGTCGACCAGCAGTTCTGTGAAGCCCAAGACCGAATTGAGCGGTGTTCTGAGCTCGTGGCTCATATTCGCGAGGAACTGGGACTTGTGGCGGCTAGCTGCCTCCAGCTCCCGGCCTTTCTCCTCGATCTCGCGGAACAGCTTGGCATTCTGGATCGCGAGCACCGATTGGGCTGCGAAGGTCTCCAGCAGATGGACAACTTGCTCATGGAAGGCACCTGGCTTGTGGCGCCTGACGACCAGTGCACCTACGATCTTGTTGGGCCTCAGCAGCGGAACGATCAGGATACCGCGATATCCGGCATCGACGATCGTCTTTCTTACAAGGAAGGATGAGGTCTCCTGGCCGAGGTCGGGAAACTGCACCGGCATGCAGCGCCCGGGTGCGTCGCCGATCCCCATGTCGGCCAGCCCGATCGTCTGGTGTGAGACTGCGGCGATAAGCTCATCGCTCATACCGAAGTTTGCGCGCGGACGGAATTGCTGCCGCGTGCTGCTGAACACGTAGATGGTGCCAGCATCCGTCTCCGACAACTGGACCGCTTTGGCGACGATTGTTTTCAGCACCGTGTCGAGATCCAGCGTCGAATTGACCGCCTTGCTCACCTCACCAAGCGCCTCGAGCTCACCAACAGACGCGGCAAGCTCGCGCGTTCGTGACTGCACCGCCTCGAACAGCCGCGCATTCTCGATGGCGATCACCGCCTGGTCGGCGAATGTCTCGACGAGCGCGATCTCCTTGGGATTGAAAGATTGCGGCTCAACCCGGGTCATGACGAATACGCCTACGAGATCACCTTCCCGCAACAGCGGGGCAGCGAGGACGGTGCGGAACCCGCCTGCCTCAGCGATCAGGGCCACGCGGTAGTCCGGATCAGCGGTCACGTCTTCGATTTGCACGATCCGACGTTCTTCGATTACGCGCCCTACGGCGGAGCCTCGGCCTGCGGCAAGCGCTGGAAGTGGATTGGCGTCGACATAAGCGCGGAAACTGGGCGGGTAGCCATGCGTCGACACATAGCGGAATACGCCATCCAACAACTGCACGATACCACCCTTGTCGGCACGGCAGAGCCTGACAGCCGATTCCACCAACGTATCGAGCACGACCTGTAGATCGAAGGTAGAGCGGCTGATGACCTTCAGAACATCTGCAGTGGCTGTCTGCTGCTGAAGGGCCTCGTCGAGCTGCTGGGTGCGCGTCTCAATCTCCTGATATAGGCGCCCCAGCTGGTCGGAGGTCTGGTTGACGTTAGCGGCGAGCACTCCAAGTTCGTCGCGATTGGCGACGGCAACGTGTTGGGCGAAGTCGCCGGCCGCTATCTCACTGAGACGCGTCTCGATCTTCTTGACCGGTTCGATCAACGACCATGAGATTATGTAGCCAAGCGCAAGCGCGAGCAGGATGCTGCCCACAGCGAAAGCAACCACGACCAGTTGAGAGGTGCCGTACGCCCCCTCGCTCGCTTCGATGGCCACGACCATGTCGGCTTCGGCCATGTTGACCAACTGGTTCGTCAGCCGCTCGAGGCGGTCGGCCGACGGCATGATCTCGTCCAGCTGAACCTTGCGCGCTTCGTCCGTGCGACCGGCGCGGAAGAGCTCCGCGACACGCGTCACGCCGGCCGCGAGCCGTTCGTATTCCTGTCGGACCTGGCCCAGCACCTCCGCTTCAGTTTCAGCGACGAACTCCATGCGGTCGAGGTCGTAGCCAAACTGGTTGAGCTGGCGCAGCGCCCCATCCAGCATCCGGTTGTCCTGAAGCAACAGGGCGGTGGAGATGCCGTAGAGCTGGGTGGTCGTATCGTGCTGCACCTGGCGATAGGCCGCGATCCTGCGCTGCAGCTTGATCAGCTCGTTTGTCTGATCATTGACCCCACTCAGTACCTGCAACCCGACGGCCCCGAGCACGATCAGCAGGCCGACGATCGACAGGAACGCGATCAAGAGCTTGGTCTGGACGCGCGCCGGCAGCCGGGCAACCCAGCCAACGAGCCGGTTCGTTATGCTATTTGGATTCGTCCAAGAGGCTGACAAGGTCATCCCGGAACTCCTCCAAGTCGAACCGGACGCCAAGATACTGTACTCGCAAGATGCCATTGGGGTCTACGAGCGACGTCAGCAAGGTATGGTCAACATCTCCGTTCGCCGTTTTCTTCGCGATGACGCCGTATTTCCGTCCAACCTCATGGACAATCGCCGGATCACCGGTAAGAAACGACCAGCCCTTCAGATCGGCGCCAAAATTCTGCGCATATTCCTTCAAAACATCGGGCGTGTCGCGCTCCGGGTCGACGGTGATCGAAACGAAGGCGATCTGGGGTCCGAACGCGTTACCCAACTCCTCCTGCACGCTGGCCATATGGGCGGTCAGCATGGGGCAGACGTCGGTACAGTGCGTATAGATGAATGAGACGGCGACCACCTTGCCGCGAAAGTCGTGCAGCGACACGCGCACACTATCCTGCGATACCAAGGTAAAGTCCGGCGCCTGTCCGATCGTCGGCAGGCGCTCGTCGTGCCGCGCGTCGTGCGCGTGTGCCGGCCCGGCCATCAGCGCCAGCACCAAGATGCGCGCCGGCCACTCGCTCACGTTTTCATCTCGCGCTTGATCTCGTTGAGGAGGCGCCAATCCGTGCCGTTGGCGATAATCTTGTTAGGGCCGGCCTCGATGAAGCCGACTTCGTTCATCCGCAGTGCGTAGAAGCGCATCGTGTCTTCGGGGTCGAACTCCCGCCACACGTCGTAGCGCGCTCCGCGCAAGCCCTCCAATGCATAGTCGTATCGATCGGTGAACTTGCCGTCGACCGATAGTTGCGCAGCCAGTTGCGGATCCGACACGCAGATGTCGGCGCCCTTGAGGATCGCTCGCAGCACGCGTTTGGTCGCCACGGGGTGTCTGTCGACATAGTCCGCGCGGCCGGCAAGCATGCAGCAGTAGTGTTGCGACCATGGCCGGTCGACGGTCGTATTAAGGATTGTGTGGCCGACGTTCCGGGCGCGCTGCTCCTGCGGCTCGGGTGGCACCGCCAGAAAGGCATCGACCTTTCCTTCGTTAAATAGTTGCATCGAGCTGACGTCCGGGTTCGCGACCCACTTGAGATCGGTGGCGGGATCGAGACCGACATAGGCGGCCATGAGGGTTACGAGCATGTGCGGAGCTGAGGTCAGCGCGAACACGCCCACCCTCTTGCCCTTGAGGTCGGAGATGCTGTTAATGCTTTCGTTGACGATCAGTTCGAGGCAGCCGGAGTGCAGGCCGGTGACCACCTTTATCGGCATGCCGGCCTCGATCGCCATGATGTGCGGTGGCGGAAAGTCGGTGGCGAAATCCAGTTCGCCGTTTGCGAGCATCGCGAACGGATCGGAGTCGGCGGCCAAGTCTATGTAGCGTACATCGGTGAACCCTTCGGCGCGCAATAGCTCCCCGGCGATATTCTTGGGTGCTTCGCAAAGGGCGCGGAACGTCCTTGGCAAACGCACTGTCGTGGTCTCTGGCGCCGGCTCGGCATGAGCCGATGTCGGCACGTTGACGAGACCCGCGGCGCCGACCGCCGACAGGCCCATCATGAAGTGGCGGCGGCTCTGGACAATCTCCATGTCACGTCTCCTCTCCCTCGGCACGAGCAGACTCAGCCTTTCATCTCGCGCTTTACCTCGTTGAAAAAGCGCCAATCGGTGCCATTCGCGATGATCTCGTTCGGGTTCGACTTGACGATGCCGGCTTCATGCAACCGTAACGAGAAGAATCGGACCGTATCCTCGGGATCGAAGTCGCGCCAATCGGAGTATGGGAGCTCGCGGAGCGACTGCACGGCGTAGTCGTATTGTTCGGTGTGTCCGCCATCCACCAAGAGGCGTGCCACCCGTTCCGGTTCGGCCGCGCAGATATCGGCCGATTTGATGATGGCCCGGATGACGCGCTTGGTGGCAACTGGATTTTTCTCGGCATACGCGGCGTTGACCGCCAGCATGCAGCAGTAATATTGCGACCACGGCCGGTCCTTGGAACTGTCGAGGATGACGTGGCCGACTTTGCGGGCGCGGAGGTCTTGAGCCTCAGGCGGAAAAGCCAGGAAGGCGTCGACCTTGCCATCGGCGAAGAGCTCCGCCGGCTTTGCCTCGCCGACGATCCATTCGATGTCGCGTTGCGGATCGAGGCCGACATAGGTCGCCATGGCACTGACGAAGATATGCGGATCCGACGATAGATTGCCGCCGACGCCGACTTTGCGGCCCTTGAGATCTGTGATGCTCTTGATGTTCTCGCGTCCGAACAACTCGTAGCAGCCGACATGGACTCCGGAGATCACCTTGATCGGGGCGCCAGTGTCGACCGGAATGATTAGGGCCGTGGCAAAGTCAATGCCGAAGTCGATGTCCCCGCGCGCCAGCATCTCGGTCTGGGCGAAACCGGCCTCGGCGGCCACGAAGCCGAAATCTGAGAACCCCTCTGCGCGGATCAGATCCTCGGCGACGTACTGCGGAGCGATGCAGATACCAGGCGCCGCCGCAAAGCGGGCGGTCGTGGTTTCAGGTGCCGCTTCGGCGGCGGCCGCGTTGCGGCCCTTTGCAAGACCCGCGGCTGCGAGCGCAGACAGGCCTGTAAGGAAACGGCGACGGTTCTGGACAATCTGCACGAGTCTCTCCTTCCCTTGAAAAGGCAACGCGTATCGGCGATAGGTCTACGTCTTCAGCTCTCGCTTTAGCTCGTTGAGGAAGCGCCAGTCTGTTCCGTTGGCGATGATCCTGTCGGGTGTGGACCCGATCAAACCGATTTCCTTCAGCCGCAGCGCATAGAAGCGGACGGTGTCAGTTGAATCGTAGTCCCGCCATTTCCGGTAGGGCAACTCGCTGATCGCTGCGAACGCGTCATCGTAGCGGCTGGCGAATCCGCCCGCGACCAAGCGCTCGGCAACCAAGGCCGGCGCGGCGGTGCATAGATCCGCGGCCTTGAGGATGGCGCGCAGCACCCGCTTGGTAGCAACCGGATGCGCGGCCACAAAATCGCTGTTGCCGGACAGCATGCAGCAAAAATATTGCGACCAAGGTCGGTCCACTGTGCTGTTGACGATCACGTGCCCGACCTTGCTGCGCCGCAATTCCTGCGGGTCCGGCGGAAAGCCCAGGAATGCATCGATTTCGCCCCGCGCGAACAGCTCCTTGGGCTTGACCGCCGGGTCCACCACCCAGTTGATGTCGCGCGCCGGATCGAGCCCGACATAGGAGGCGATGCTGGCGAGGAACAGATGCGGCCCCGAACCGAGCCCCTGGACGCCGACGTTCCGGCCCTTCAGATCGACGACGCTGTCGATCCCGTGCTTGGCAAACAGCTCGAAGCAACCGGGATGGACGCCGCCGAGCAGAGTGAGCCGCGCACCGGAGTCCAAGGCGACGATCGAATTTGTCACGAAGTTGAGGCTAAAGTCGATCTCGCCATTCGCCACCGCGGAGGCCGTGGCCGCACCGGGGCCTGCCGCGACATAGGCAACCTCGGTGAAGCCCTCAGTGCGCAGCAGGTCCTCTACAACATACTGTGGCGCCACGCAGATGCTAGGGATCTTGGCCAAGCGAATGCGTGTGGTCTCCGGCCCTGGCTCGGCAAGAACTCGAGTTGGAGCGCCGACGAGGCTTGCGGTGCCGGCAGCCGTCAGGCCGGCCAGGAAGAGCCTGCGGCTCTGAATGATTTGCATGTCTACGTCTCCCCTCGAGACCAGATGGGATCAGGTTTTCAGCTCACGCTTCAACTCGTCGAGGAAGCGCCAGTCCGTTCCGTTGGCGATGATCTGTTGTGGGCTGGACCTGATCATGCCGGTCTCCTGCATGCGCAGTGCGTAGAACCGCAAGGAGTCTTCGGGATCGAATTCCCGCCAGCGGTCGTACCGAATGTCCTTCAGAGTTTGGAGCGCGTAGTCATAGCTGGTCTCGAAATCGCGATCGACCATCTGCTGGGCCACACTTTCGGGATCTGACACGCAGAGGTCGGCGGCCTTGAGGATGGATCGCAAGACCCGCTTGGTCGCCACCGGGTATCTTGTCACATAGTCCGTCGTGGCCGAGATCATGCAGCAGAAATACTGCGACCACGGGCGGTCGACGGCATTGTTGAGGATCGTGTGGCCGATCTTCTTGGCGCGCAGCTCCTGCGGCTGGGGCGGCGTCCCGAGGAATGCGTCGATCTTCCCTTCGACGAAGAGTTCCGTCGGCTTGACGTCGTTAGTCAAGACCCATTGGATATCGTTCACTGGATCGAGTCCGACATAAGCGGACATGAGGGACAGCCACACGTGCCGCGAGTTGTTGAAACCGTTCACGCCCACTCTCTTGCCCCGCAGATCCGTGACGCTGCGAATGCTCTCCTTGGCGATCAGTTCGAGGCATCCCGAGTGCAAGCCGGTCAGCACCTTGATCGGCACGCCGGCGGCGATCGACGCGACCTGGTTCGGCGCAAAGTTCACGGAGAAATCGGTCTCACCGCGTGCGATCCATACCGATTGGTTGACGCTTCTGTCGCCTTCTATGTAGCGGACATCGGTAAGACCCTCGGCGCGCATCAGTTCTCCGGCGATGTACGCACCTGCCCAACAGTAGGAACTACCGACCCACAGCGGCAGACGAACCGTGGTCGTTTCCAACGGCGGTTCCGCGTGGAGTGACCCTGGAACACCGACGATACCGGCAGCGCCTGCCATTGCAGCGCCGGCCAGGAATCGGCGGCGGGTTTGGATGATCTGCATCAGAACGCTCCTCTTCCGATTGGCAAAAGCAATACTGGCCGGAACCGAGCAAAAGAGATTTCAGCAGAGGCAGATGGTCTGGTGAGCGCGACGAGTAGTTGTGGAACCTAGCGCGCCTAGTCCGATGCGAGAGTCTTGCGCTCTCAGTCGCCGGCTCATTTATTAGCAACAGACGATATGCCACGATACGCCCAATTTGCGTAGGTAGCGAGCGCAAAACTTGCTACGCCGAACGTCCCGCCAGCACCTCGCTGTCATGGAGACTGTTTACGGGGTTGCGAATGGCCAGTTCAAGTTTGCTGCGGCCGGACCCACCCGCTGAACGTCCGCTATCGTTCTTCGGACGCCAAAAGCCGCCATTCCGCTATACGGCCCCCCGCCCCGCCCGAGACGCTCAGATCGTTTGGCAGGTGTTTAGTTCAGGCGGTGGTCGGGTTGAGCTGGCGTCCCGTGGCCGGCCCCGATGCGCGCACGCCGCTGATCGAGACCTGCCGAACGATGACGCTCCGACCGCGTACGTCCCCTTTCCAAATAGGCCGACCCATGATCGGACTGTCCGTTACCGTGAAGAGTTTCGGGCGCCGGCAGGCGTACGAAAGTCCCCGAGGAAGGAACCCGTGGGCCACAGTCGATGGCTATGGGGATTTCGATTTGCGGCTGGTGTCGGCGATGGCGCGACCGCCGCTGGGAAGCGGCGGGTTTGATGCGGACGGACCGTTTCGCGTTTCAGCCACGCGGTATTGTCGGCTCGTCGCGCGGCCGGACGCGACCCGTTCGGCGTCGATAATCACCATGGACACGCGTGGGTCCGTTGCCGGAGGCTGAGTGCCTGCGGCTGAAGGCTGGAGCATGCCATGCCGGGTCATGGAGAGTTCTCCCGGTTCGTCGCCGTGGTGTCCGGCGGTCCGCGCGGCTGTCGCCACCGTTCGAACGTCTCGATGACGATCATGCTTCCGCCGCAGCACCGGCATGGCGGACGGAAGTCAGTCGGTTCTACCGAGTTGTCGTCCGCCGACGGCGCAGCGACGTTCAGCAGTTCGCGGGCGCGTGCGAGGCTGGTCTTGCGAGCAGAGCCGGCGAGCAGGCCGTAGTGCCGGATGCGGTGGAAGCCACGTGGCAGGATGTGGAACAGGAATCGGCGGATGAACTCGTCGGTGGCGAGCGTCATGACCTGCTGCCGATCGGCGCCGTCGCGGCGGTAGTCCTTGTAGCGGAATGTGACGCCGCTCTTGTCGAAGGCGATCAGCCGGCGGTTCGAGATCGCAACCCGGTGGGTATAGCGGGACAGATAGGCGAGCACCGCCTCCGGCCCGGCGAACGGCGCCTTGGCGTACACCACCCAGTGCTTCTTGCGGACCGGCGACAGGTGCCGCACGAATGCCTGCCGCGCGGACAGGTGCGCCATCGATCCGAAGAAGGCGAGCCGTCCTGCGTCGTGCAGCGCGACCAGCCGGGTGAGGAAGAGCCGTCGGAACAGCTTGCCGAGTACGCGTACCGGAAGCAGGAAGGCCGACCGAGAAGATATCCAGCGGCTTCCGTCCGGCGCGATGCCGCCGCCCGGCACGATCATGTGCAGGTGCGGATGGTGCGTCATCGCCGATCCCCAGGTGTGGAGCACCGCGGTGATGCCGATGCGCCCGCCGAGGTGTCTTGGGTCGGCGGCGATCGTCAGCATCGTCTCCGCTGCCGCCTTGAACAGCAGGTCGTAGACGAGCGCCTTGTTCTGGAACGCGATGTCGGCGACCTCGGCGGGCAGCGTGAACACGACATGGAAGTAGCCGACCGGCAGCAGATCGGCCTCACGCTCGGCCAACCATGTCCGTGCCACCGCGCCCTGGCACTTCGGGCAGTGCCGGTTGCGGCAGGAGTTGTAGGCGATCCGCCATTGGCCGCAGTCCTCGCAAGCCTCGACGTGACCGCCAAGGGCTGCGGTGCGGCAATACTCGATCGCCGACATGACCTTGAGCTGGGCGAGGCTCAGGTGACCTGCATGGGCAGCCCGGTAAACGGGTCCGGCAGCACGGAAGATGTCGGCGACCTCGATCGAGGCGCGTACGGCTCAGATGTCGGGCGAGACCTCTCCCGGCTTGAACAGCCCGAGCTTGTCGAGCGGGCTCGTCACGGCACGCACCGTCCGGGTCGCCACCTTCGCGTAAAGGGCGGTGTTGTTGAGCTTGGCATGCCCGAGCAGGACCTGGATGATGCGGATGTCGGTGCCGTCCTCCAGCAGGTGGGTGGCGAAGCTGTGGCGTAGCGTGTGCGGCCCGACCCGCTTGGCGATGTCGGCGGCCTGGGCTGCCTCGACGACGATGCGATAGAGCTGCCGCGTGCTGATCGGCTTCATCGCGTGCTGTCCGGGGAACAGCCAGCCGTCGCGGTGCATCACGCCCTGCTGACGTCCGACCTTCCACCACTCACGCAGCAACAAGAGCAGGTCCTCCGAGAGCATGGCGTTGCGATAGCGCCCGCCCTTGCCACGCTCGACGCGCAGCAGCATGCGCTCGCTGTCGACGTCGGCAACCTTCAGCATCGACACCTCGGCGACACGCAGGCCCGCGCCATAGGCGACTGACAATGCGGCCTGGTGCTTGAGACACGTGGTGGCGTTGAGCAGCCGGGCCACCTCGTCGCGGCTGAGCACCACGGGCAGGTTGCGCGGATGCGCCAGCCGGACAAGCCTGCGCGCCAGGTCCGGGCGGTCGAGCGTGCGGGTGAAGAAGAAGCGCAGTGCCGACACGATGCTGTTCATCGTTGGCACGGGAACGCCGTCCTCCTGCTGCTCGATCTGGAACCGGCGCAGGTCGTCGGCGGTAGCGGTGTCTGGTGAACGCCCGAGGAATGTCGCCAGGCGTCCGATGTCGCGGAGATAGTTGCGCTGCGTCTCGCGTGAAAAACGCCGCATGTTCATGTCGTCGATCAGCCGCTGGCGCAGCGGGCTGATGGGTGCATCGAGAACGGGATGGGGCATTGGTCAGGCTCCTTGTTGAAGAAGCCCGTCATGCTCTGCCCCCGCCGGACGACGCTCAACGCCAGCGCGACGACCGGTTCTTGATCACTACCTCAACCGCAGGCGCCCCTCCCGCGCAGCGGGTCGTCTAATCGCTCGACCGTCAAGGGGGTGAGTGCAAGGCCGTCGTCCTTTCTGTCGATTCTCGTTCGTCCGAATGCCGGGTACAGGGT
>NZ_JAMYRK010000093.1:0-17419 GCF_040321335.1 Mesorhizobium sp. M0437 | reverse complement strand
GCGCGCGACCTGCAGTTCGAGCGCGACCAGCTCGGCCGCTCGCCGATCGAGGCGGCGGTTGCCGACCGGCTGAAGGGCGCCGGGCTGGCAGTCGACCTCAATTCCGAAGCGGCGGCAGTCATCCGCATGAACGAGCTGCTGAAGCAGCAAAAGCAGATCTGGGAGGACGTGCGCGAGACCGGCGTCGACGCGATCGGCGGCATCGTCGACAGCGCGGTGGGCGGTTTCGCCGACATCGACAGCGTTCTCAAGAGTGCAGCCGACGACGTGCTGAAGCAGCTGACCCAGCTCGGCATCAAGAACCCGCTGGCCAACGCGGTCTACGACAAGGGCCTGCCGACGCTGGACAGCATCGGCGGGCTGCCGGGCTTTTTGAGCACGCTGCTCGGCGGTCCGCAGCCCGCCGGCGGTCAGTCGGTCGGGGCTATGGATGTGCAGGCCGGCGTCGTCAACATCAATGGCGCGCTGGGCAGCGGCGCCGGCGGCCTGGTCGACGGCGTCAAGCGGCTGTTCTCGCCCGCCAACGGCAATTCAGCCGATCCGTGGTCGGGGATGCGCGGCAGCGAGACGACGATGGCAGCACCTGGCTCCGGCGGCGTCGGCGCCCAGATCTGGAACTACTTCGCGGCCAAGGGCCTGCAGTCGCATCAGATCGCCGGCATCATCGGCAATCTGAGCGCCGAGAGCGGCCTGAACCCCAATGCCGTCAACCCGAACGGCGGCGCCAGCGGCCTGCCGCAATGGCTGGGCGGAAGGCTGTCCGGGCTGCTGTCGGCCAATGGCGGCAAGGTGCCGGGCGTCGGTGGACAGCTCGACTATATCTGGAAAGAGCTGCAGGGGTCGGAGAGCGGCGTGCTGAAGCGGCTGCTGGGCTCGACCGATGTTCGCTCTGCGACCGGCGCCTTCGCCGGCTTCGAGCGGGCGGAGGGCTGGTCGCAGGCCAATCCGGAAAATATCGCGCTCTGGCAGAAGCGGCTGACCGCCTCGCAGGATGCGCTGGCCAGGTTCCAGGGCACGGCAAACGTCGCCACGAAAGACCTCGGCACCTTCGGCGGCGGGCTCGGCCAGCTCGGCAATGCGCTCAGCCAGTTCCCGGCTGCGCCGGCGGGCGGCGGTCTGTCCGGGTTTTCCGGCATCTGGTCTATGATCAGTGGCTTCTTCAGGTCGCCGGCAGCCTGGTCGGCGATCCAGTCGGGCACCGCCGGCCTCTACGATGTTGGCGGCCCGACCGGCGGTAGCGACCCGAACAAGGTCGCCGGCCTCGTCCACGAACAAGAGTACGTCATGGACGCGCCCGTGGTGCGCGCGCTCGGCGTTCCGTTCTTGGACAATCTGCGGCGCTCGGCCAGGTCCGGGCGCCACGGCCGCCTCGAAGATGCCGCCGCCCAAATGGAAGGTGGCTACCCGGTGCCTCGGTCAGGATCACGCGCCGGGGGCGGTGGCGGGGCGGTTATCGAGTTCAGGCACGACACGGTAGTGCACAACTACGGCAACAGCAGTGTGCGCACCGAAGAGACGGACGATGGCAAGGGCGGGCGCCGCACCGAGGTGATCGTCGGCGAGCAGATGGCGGCCGAGATGAACAGGCCGGGCAGTGCGGCCAATCGCACCTTGAACGCGCGCGGCGCCAGACAGCCGGTGAAACGCCGATGAGCCTGGTCTGGTACCCGCCCGAGCTGCCGAGGCCGGAACGCGCGCCCTACCAGGTGACGCGCGGCGACGGCCGCACCCGCAGAGCCGAAGACGCAGGCCCGCCGAACGTGCGGCGCCGCTTCTCGGCGGTCGCCGACACCGTGGCGTTTTCGACGGTGCTGACCAGGGCGCAACTTGCCCGCTTCGACCGCTGGTACAACGAGGAGATCAAGCAGGGCACGCAGCCTTTCCTGATGCCGGCATGGGACACGGACGGCCTGCCGCTGCTGACCGATGACGGCACGCCGCTCACCACCGAGGACGGCACCCCAATCCTGATCGCCGAGACGTGGCTTTGCCTGATCGGCCAGCAGATGCCGGCACGCGCGCCGAGCTCGCCGAGCAGCGTCCAGTGGCGCGTTTCCTTCGAGATCGCGGTGATGCCATGAGGCGCGTCTCGCTCAATGCCCGTCTGGCTCTCGACCAGGTCGCGACCGACGAGCTGGAGGTGGTGCTGGTCATTATCGAACATCCGCTGCTCGATGCCCCGGTGCGGCTTTCGTCCGACAATGCCGACAGGATCTCGGTCGAGCCGCTGATGTACGGCACCCGCTCGACCTGGCGTACCGATGACGGCTCGCCGTTTCTCTTTATCATGCTCGACGCGCTCGTCCCCGACGAGGAAGACGACGCGCCGGCGCAGGCCTCGCTGGTGCTGGAGATCCTCGACAGCGACATCGCCGACATCCTCACCGCGACCACCGTGCAGGCGACCTGCCACATGGCGATCGTGCTGGCGTCGAGCCCGGACAATGTCGAGGCCGAATGGATCGGCCTGCTGATGACCGGCGCGGACGGCGACAGCGGCCAGGTATCGATCAAGTTCTCGATGGAGCCGATCACCGGGGAGCCCTATCCGGCCGACCGCATGACCAAGGAACGCTTTCCGGGGCTGCACAAATGACCTTGATGGTAGCCCAGGGCGATCTCCGCTGGACGCAAGGCTTTATCGGCCTGCCCTTCGCTGACAAGGGCCGCGACTGGACCGGTTGCGACTGTTGGGGCTTTGTCCGCCTCGTCCATGCCGAGCATGCCGGCAACGAGCTGCCGTCCTATGCCGGCCTTTATCCCAGCTCGGCCGAGCAGCGCGAAGTGGCCGCCATAGTCGCTCGCGAAGCGCAATCGCCGCTCTGGTTGAAGATTGAGACGCCGCAGCCGCTCGACATCCTCTGGTTCCGGCGCGGTCGGCTCGACGCCCATTGCGGGCTCTATCTCAGGCCCGGCCTGATGATGCACATGGTCGAGCAGGACTGTTCGAAAATCGAGCGCTTCGACGACGGCTCGCCCTGGGCGGAGAAGCTGACCGGCATATACCGCTGGAGGGGCGCATGAGCGTCCACATCACCGCGGCACCCATCGCCTTCCAGCCCGACCGCGCCCGCATCGAGCTGACGCTTCCCGAAGGCATGACGATCGCCGAGATGGTGGCGATCGCGCTGCCTGGCGCCACAAACCCGGTGCTGGAACGCACTCGGGTCGCACTGGTCAAGGGCGACGGCATGCAGGTGGTACCGCGCGCCCTGTGGCACCGGGCGCGGCCCAATGCCGGCGTCCATGTGGTAATCCGCGTCGTTCCCGGCGGTGACTCGTTTCGATCAGTGCTGCAGATCCTCGTCTCGGTGGCGGCGATCGCCGTCGCCGGGTTTTTCTTCCCCGCCGGCGCCACGCTGTTTGGCTCGGAATTGCTTGCCAACGTGGCGAAGACCGCCCTCACGGTTGGCCTGACGGCGCTCGGCGGCTTGCTGATCAATGCGCTGCTGCCGCTGCCCAAACCCCCGGGGGAGGAAAAACCGACCTATGCGATCGCCGGATGGCAGAACCAGTTCACCCCCGACGCGCCCGTGCCCATGGTCATGGGTACCCACCGGTTTGCGCCGCCGTTTGGCGCGATGTCCTATATCGAGGTGGTCGGCGATTGGCTCTACGATCGCGCCGTCTTCCTGCACGGTTACGGGCCGCTGGAGATCTCGGAGGAGAAGCTCGGCGACACGCTGCTGACGAAATTCGACGAGGTCGAGATCGAGACGCGGCTCGGCTATGCCGACGATGAACTGCTGTCGCTCTACACCAACCAGGTGCTCGAGGAGCGCATCGGCACCGATCTGGAACGGCCGTTGAAGCACAACGACTACGGCAAGATCATCAAGGGTGAGCCGTCCGAAGCCAAGCCGGTCAGCCGCTTCACCGCGCGCGATACCGCCTGGTCAATCTCGATCCTGTCGTTTCCCGCCGGCCTGATCAAGATCGATGACGAGGGCGAGGAGTTTTCCGTGGAGGTCGTGTTCAAGCGGCGCTACCGGCCGGCCGGCACCGAAGCCTGGACTGACCTGCCCGATCTCTCCATCCGCAACACAAAGAAGGTGGGCTTCTATCGCGCCGACCGCATCGACTACCCCATACGCGGTGCCTATGAGATCGAATACGAGCGGCTGACGGACTCGGAGGTCGAGCCCGGCAATGGATCGCAATTTGTATTGAACTGCACCTGGGTGGTTCTTCAGAGCTTCCGGCCGGAATACCCATTCAATTTCAGAAAGCCCGTGGCCCTAAGTGCACTCCGGATCAAAGCGACGGCGCAGCTCAACGGCACGCTCGACACCTTCAACACGCTAGACAAGCGGATCGCGCCGGACTGGGATGCCGACAGCGGGACCTGGATCGACAGGGCCACGCAATGGCCAGCGTCGCTGGCGCTGTTCGCCTTGCGCGGCCCAGGGCTGTACCGGCCTACTCCGGAGGAGGAGATCGATTTTCCTGCCTTCCAGGACTGGCACGTCTTCTGTGTGGCCAAAGGCTTAAAATACAACCGCATCCACGATTTCGAGAGCACGCTGGGCGAGACGCTGGCGGCGATCGGGGCCGCGGGGCGGGCCGCCGTCAAATGGGACGGCCGCAAATGGACCGTCGTCATTGATCGGCCGCGCGAGCTGGTGGTCGACCACGTCAATCCGAGGAATTCCTCCGACTTCCGCTGGTCGCCATCCTATTTCGAGCCGCCACATGCGCTGCGCGTGCCGTTCATCGACGAGACCAACGATTATCAACAGGCCGAGCGCCTAGTGCCGTGGCCCGGCCATGTCGGCCCGATCGACATCACCGAGGAGCTGAAGCTGCCCGGCAAAACCAATCCGGACGAGATCTGGCGGGAGGCGCGCCGCCGGCAATTCGAGATCATGAACCGCGCCGTCAGCTACTCGGCGGTGCAGCAGGGCACCGCGCGCACCGCGACCACCGGCGACCTGGTCGTGGCCTCGCGCGACGTGCTGAAGCGCGCCATGCATTCGGCGCGCGTCAAGGCAGTGCGCGGCGATCACGTCGAGACCGACGGCGTCTTCACCATGACGGCCGGCGAGAGCTATGCCATCCGCTTCCGCCAGTTCGATGCCGACGACACGATCGGCACCAGCGTGGTGCGGACCATCGCAACCGTTCCGGGCGAGAGCGCGGCCGTGCGGCTCACCGGCAGCGGCGAGAAGCCCAAGGCCGGCGACATCATCCATTTCGGCCCGGCAGCACTCGACAGCATCCCGCTGATCGTTGCAGGTATCACGCGCGGCAAGAACAATTCGACGGTGCTGGCGATGCTGCCGGCGGCGCCGATCATTGATGAGTTGACCGACGCCGAGGTGCCGCCGGCGTGGAGCGGCCGGGTCGGCGCCGAGATCGACCTCTCCCTGATCCCGCCACCGGTACCGGTGTTCACCGGCATCGAGACCGGTACCGTCGAGACCGGCGACGCCAACGGACTGAGGGTGATGCTTCGCGGTGGCACGGCGAACGCAATCGCCGTCGCCGCCTTCAAGCTGCAGACCAGGCTTGCGGGGGCGTTGCTGTGGCAGCTGCCACTGTCCTGCTCGCCTGCCGAGGGCGCCTTCGACGTGACTGGATACCTGTTCGGCGACGACGTGGAGCTGCAGGCCTGGGCGGTCAGTGTCGCCGGCGTCGAGAGCGACCTGACCGACATCATCTCCGTCACCATCGGCGCCGACGACTTCGTGCCGCCGCTGGCGGCAAACTCTTTCCTTTTGCTCGTGCTCTAGAGGGACACCATGGCCGCCAGTCAGATCAACACGACCGACGCCGTCACCGCCGGTCCAATAGCGATCGACAGCGAGCTCGTCGCCGGCAAGCATCATCCCATGCACGGCGTGCGCGATGGGATGGACGAGGCGTTGGGCGGCAAAGCCGATACCCCCGCCACGGACGACACCGGGACCTGGAGCCTGATTGCACTGGTCAAGCGCCTGCTCGGCAAGCTGCCGGCTGCGCTTGGTCAGGGAACGATGGCGCAGTCATTGCGCGTGGTGCTTGCTAGTGACCAATCCGCCTTAAGTGTCATCGCAATAGGCAACGTCGCCTCGGGCGCGCCGGACACCGGTGCTCCGGTCAAGGCCGCTGGCGTATACAACTCGACCCTGCCCACTCTGACGACCGGCCAGCGCGGTGACCTGCAGGTCGATTCGCATTCCAATCTACGGGCCTTGGGAACACTAACTGCTGCCTCAGGTGTCGACGGCCTCTCCAATTCAGTGGCCGGCGCCTTTCAGCAGTCGGCCACCGGCGCGGCCTCGAACGTTTATCCGGTGGTTCTGCCGATGCGGTTCAACGGCAGCTCGTGGGACCGCCACCGCAAGGCGAATGCTGCCTCCCGCATCGCTTCGGCGGCCGCCTCGACGAACGTCACCTCCGCCAAGGGTTCGGCGACCGATGTGCATCTCGTTGAGGGAACCTCGGCGCGCGGCTCGGTCTGCTATTTCAAAGTCTGGAACAAGGCGACCGTCGCAACGGTCGGCACGGACGTTCCGGTTTTGGTCAAGGCTATTCCGCCAAACGCTGACTTCTTCTTCGACTTGAAGGGGCACTACCTCTCGGCTGGCTACGGCTATGCGTTCACGACTGGACCTACCGATGGCGACACCGGCGCGCTCGCGGCCGGCGATATCACCTCCTTTTTCACCACCTTCGCGTAAGGACCCGCCGCTATGTCCCAATGGCAGATTTTCCGCAAAATCGAAGGCAAGGACGTTGCCGATGCCGAACAGTTCGACGACGGCATCTGGGCTGGTCCTGGGGACGACGGCTTTACCGTCGACCACGTGATTGCCGAAATGAAGGCCCGGGGCGCATCTAGCTACAGCTACATCGGCCGCTCGACAAAGGTTGGGGAGCGGACGCAGGCCGACATCGTGCCCCGCGTCGCGGCTGTGGCCGAGGAACTCCGCGCCAAAGTCATGAGGGACAAGACGGCCGAGATAGTCTCGGCGATACCCAAGGGCAAGAAGCGCCTGGTTTCGGAGATCGAAGCCGAGGTCGCCCGCCACCTTCAACAGAGCGAACACGAAATCACTGCCGCAGCACGTTCCATTGCCCTCAGAAACATGGGCCTCGCCGAATAATGGCGAGGCGCTGGGCGGCTATCCAAACCTCCTGACCCGAAAGACCAAAACATGGCCGAAATTGGTGTGAAGACCACGGATATACCTTTGAGCAGCGCCCTTGATGACGTCCTCGGCAGCAAGACCGTTGACGGCATTCCGCTCACCCGGCGAACTGTCATTGCGGATCTCGCTTCGCAAATTTTGGCGAGTGAGCCAGCGGTGGGGGCATTTGCAGCTGAAGCAAATGCCCGCGCGACGGCCGATACGGCTGAATCTGTCGCTCGCCAAGCGGCCGATACTGCCGAAGCTGCTGGTCGCCAGGCGGCCGACACCGCTCTGGATACCCGCCTCACAGCCGCAGAAGGTGCCCTTGCGGTCGGCCTCAAGCCTGTCTCTGCATCGGTGCTTGTCGCGACGACCGGCAATGTCGTGCTCACCGGCGAGCAGGTGATCGACGGCACGCTGACAGCAGTCAGTGACGTCGCGGTGTGGAATAACGCCGATCCAAGGCAAAACGGCGTCTACACAACTGGGCCTGGGGCGTGGACGCGCCGAGCCGATCTTGACACGGGGGCAGAGCTTCTCAGTTCCAGATTTTTGGTTCGCCAGGGAACAATATATGGCGGCTATATCCTGGCCAACACAAACACTACGGCTCCCCTGGTAGGAACCGACAACATCACCTTTACGGAGTTTCTCAAGGCAGATCCGTCGGTTAATGCTGAGATAGCGACCGCGCGCGACGGCACGACTGTCTTGAACACACGCCTCACCACGCGCGAGAAAATTGCATTGCGGCGCGACCAAGCTGTTTCGAGCGCGGCCGGCAGCGTGGCGACCAAGGAAGCAACGCTCGATGCACTGCTTGCAAGCGTCAATGTCAGGCTCAGCCGCATCGACGCGGCCGCTGCCGGTCCTATCGTCTATGCCGACCCCTCGGCCGTCGGGTTGGGCAACGGGTCGAGCTGGGCCAACGCCTACACGACGCTGGCCGCTGCATTCGCCGCAGTGGTGGCAGGCGGTTCCGTCTATTCTAATTCGACCCAGGCAACGCCGTTCCCCACGGCCAATATCACCGGCGCCATCCCGAACAACATCGAGTGGGTCACGAACAAGGGCGCGGCCGGCGAGACGTGGATTTCCGGGAAATTGACGGCGGTATGGACCGATATGGGCGCGGGCATCTTCCGTTGTGTGCCGGTCGGCACCGTCGCGGCGGCCGCTTACGATCTCAAGGCGGACGACAGTGCCGGGACTGTTACCGGCATCAACCTGACCACCGCAGCCAACGTTGCCGATTTGGCGGAGTGGGGCATCGCCGCCGCCGATTGCGTCGCATGGTACGGCCTGCTGGAAAAGGAAGCGGTCGGGACGGCGACGCCGGCCGAGGGCAAGTGGTCGGTCACCGGCGGGTTTCTCTACATCAATCCGCCAGGCGCCCCTGTGCTCGCAACCGTCCAGACGCTGGCCTGCTACGCCAACACGACCGATGGCGTCGCCTTCACCAAGACTGGGACCGTGCATGAGCACCTGCACATCCATGGCGACCTGACGGTGTTCTTCACGCCATCCGCCACGGCTGGCACCGGCTATTCGGTCAAGCACAACAATGCGAAGGGCTGCGTGGTGGAGAACGTCCGCTCCATCATGTGCGGCTATCATGCAATCGGCTTCATCGGCACCTCCGAAGAGGGCAACGTCATGCGCGACTGCCTGACGACCCAGCACGCGCCGGACAGCGCGACGGGCGTCATGAACCCCTACGTCTTCTATTGCGACCTGACGCGCGACATCCCTGACGCTGGTCACAAGGGCGACAATCTGGTGTTTCTGGGCGTCCCATTGCTCAAGACCTCTGGGGCGCCGCTCGCGCTCACCTTGGGGCCAGGCCTCGGCTACAGCCATACCGCCGGCGCGCACATCATGGGCGGCATCATTTGGAGCCGCTGCCTGCAAATAGACTTCCTGGCCGAACTCGCCGCGAAGCACGCGGTGGTGATCACCAGCCAGTACAAGTTCATCGCCTCGGCCCTGTCGGGTGGCACTTTCGAGCGCTTCGACGAGAAGACCTGGCCGGTCAAGGCCATCGGCTGCAAGGCCCGCGGCAGGGGCGCCTGGTTCCAGCAAGAGGTCGACTATTACGACTGCCGGATGACCCGAGACGGCTACGGCGCACAAGGCGATCTGCTCGTCCTCATGAACTCGTCGGCCGAGGTGTGGCACTTCCGCATTTCGGACAGCAAGATATGGACGGGCGAATGTCGTCGTGGATGGTCGGGGACGCAGGTCGGCGAGACGGTTTCTTTCTTTGGCTGTCAGATCCTGTTCCAGGCGACAGGCTCCAACGCAGCCTTCAACCCTGCCTTCCTGGAGACGCTGGCGGCGAGCGCAGGCCAGTTCTACATCGAGCGTTGCGTCATTGACGGCATCGTCGGCAACACCATGTCGCTATTCCAGGGCGATGGCACCGGCGGCGGCACGCTCTATGAATTGTGCAACGTCAACATGCTCTCCAAGGGTGACAACATCGTCGGCAGTAGGATCACCGAGGCCTTCGACAGTTCGAATGGTGGCGTTGCGCCTAAGCCCATGAGCTACTGGACAAGCACGATCAACGGCGGATCGACCGACTGGCTCAGCGCTCCTTCCCCGCTATCGATCGCGTAAGGTCGTTCGCGGGCTTCGAGATGCAGGACGTCAGCCTCCTCTACAGCCTCTCAGGCGGGAAAGGACTGGCGGCGAAGGAGCTGATTGTGTCCATTTAGTCAGTGGGCCGAGATAACGTTCAATTCCCATTCGATGGTGTCGATTGCGGTTCGATCTTTGGGAACACAACCGCTCGGCACTTCGCCATGGCTTGGGACAGCCCGACCTGTCCGACTTTGTTCAGGTGAATCATATCTCGATAGCCGGTTTCCGCGCTGATGAACTGGGCATCATCCACGATGGGCACCCCACTCGCGGCGGCCAAATTTGCTTCATAGCCTTGGCCGCGAACTCCGGACTTATTCTCCATCCTAGTGGCGTGAGTGATCACACACACCGGCAACTTGAGATGCATCATCCTTGTGATCGCCGCGAGAGCGCTCCTCGCCGGCGGTATCTCTATCTCCTTCGGATCCTTTTCCTTCCACCGCAAGTATCGAGGAAAGTAGCGAAAAGCGGCGTCCGAGAGTGCGAACCAGGGGGTCACCGTTGGATGGGTCTTCGGACTGAGTGCGGCGAAGGTCGGGACGTCGCCGGCGTCGTGTGTCGAAAGGACAAGAATAAGCATGTCGGCATTGAACGTGCCGAAACGATTTATGTAGGCCTCTTCATTCTCCGGTCCCCAACTGCCGGCGGAGGCGTTAAGATAGAGCGCACCGTCGACGGAAAGGATGTCGGTCGCGAGGTCGGCCTGGTCGGTCAGCGCTCCGCCATCGATTACCGAGTCGCCGACAACCAAGGCCCTGAATTCGCCGGCTGGTTTTGTGATCGGGAAGTGCGCACTACGCATGCCGAGCTCATTGATCACGATATGGTTGCCAAAGCGATAGACGTCCTGGTTCGGAGCCCACATATACTCAATAGTCGGATGCGCGACGGAGAGCGGCGGGGTTCCCAAGCCGAGATAATACCGGCAGAACAGCTCGCCTCCGACAAATGCCCAGAAACAGACGCTTAGGAGCGAGACCCAGACGATAAGCCAGTCGACCTGGCCGCCGACTGGTGGCTTGACGTTGATATTCATGTGGGATCCCCCGCCCGATACATCTATCTTTTGCCGGCCGGGGCATCGTTTGCTTGGTCGACCACCAGATCAAATAGAGCGCGCCGATCCTCATGACGGGAACACTTTTGTCCCGTTCACTCGTTCCGTAGCTCTCGATAGGTTTTGATCTTTATCCGTGCCGCCCGGCACTCGGATGCGCAAAGCCACTTTCCCCAGCCGCAACAGTTACCGCGCTCGCTTGGCGGGAAAGTCAATGTGGCGAACTCAACTATTTTGTGTAATTCCAGGGCCGCCGACGGCCGATCTCATCTCATCGATCGGCGTACAAGGCCCTCTGTCGGGTCGGTCTTCGCGGTCAAGGCAATTGCCCCAGATCCGGGAACAATACGATGTGAGCAAGGAACGCAACAAACAGACATGTTGCAAAGAACCCCGCTGCTACAAACCACATAGCCAGGGTAGATCCCAAGCGCCGCGCCGAGATGGCAGCGCGAACGAGCACAAGGACAGCTGGCACCGCGCCGATAAGAATAATTATGATCCCGATCATGTCCCCTCTTCCAGTGTCCTAGTCCGGCTTGCCGGCGAACAATTCCTTGTAGCCAGTCGTTACCATCCAGTTCGCCCGGTCGATATGGCTGCGAAGAGCCTTGCGAGCGCGGACCGGTTCAAGGACGGAGTCGATGCCGAGAATGAGCTTGGCCATCTCCTCTTCGCTGGCATTGTCGGCGCAGGCGTCCAGGATCTGCAGGTAGATGGTGAAATGCTCCTTGTCGTAAACCGTGATGGAGTCCGACCACGGAACTTCTTCAAAGATTCCATGCTTCATAACGAACATGCCTTTCGGATTGCTCCATGCGCACCGGCCCCGGCGCGCTCGCTGGGGTTTCCTGCCCAGGAATTCTGGCGCTGCTCGCGGTCTCGTCAAGAGGCCGGCGCTGTAACCTTTAACGGCGGTTGAAAGCGCGCGATTTAGTGCCAACTGAAGTTGCGCGGAGGTGCCAAGTGATTTTGCGCGCTACAGGTGTCACCGAAATGGTCGGCCGCCGGCATTTCGTGCCGCATGTGCCGGGCACCCGCTTCCTCGATGCGTCCTCGGCCGGCGAATTCGCCACCGATGCCGAGCTGGCACTGGCGGCAAACTGGGACCGCACGGCGTCGAGCGTCAAGCACATGACGTTCATCGTGCTGAAGACGACCGAGGCCTGATCGGGCGAAGGGGCGGGCGTCAGACGTCCCGCCCCTTCGGGACACCAGGTCGGCCACCGTGGCGACCCGCAAGTTCACCCGCTGCGCTGCGTCGGAGTGATGTGAATTTTGGCGTTCGCTACAACATTCATGTTGCCCTTTGGCCAATCGACGGCACCAAACAGTTACAAGAAAGGGCGATGCTGCCTTGTCTTGGTAAGGGAGGTCACCATGAACATGAAGTACAAAACAGTTCAGGAAGTGCTCCGAAAAGCGGGCATTGTCATGAGCAAGAAGGGGGAAGTTCATCGCATAAACTTCTTCAGCGGCCTGGAAGACACCGCCTACTACACGCCAAGTCTTCAGGACGCCCTGGACAGGGGCTTGGCTTTGGCGGGAGGTGCCGGAAGGGTGAAAGCAAGCGTCTTTGCCAAGTCAGCTGAAACAGGGATCTCGACCGGCGCATGCATCGGCTGACACAATTCAGGCAAGACATCGCCGCGTTGCGCGGCGGTGTCGTGAAACTGCAATAGCCGAAGCATTGCCGTCTTCCTTGCTCGAATGGGAAAAAGACGGCTGACGAAGCGTCTGCCACGCCGTTTCATGACGGGCGGGTGGCGTCGTGACGGCCCCCGTGCACGAGACGTGCAACGTTCCGCCCAAGCCAAAATCACAAGAAATCCCAGCCGCTTCGAAGCGGCTTTTTGCCGTGGAGGCACCATGCCCCGTTTTCCCCGACCAATCACACAGCCGGAGGCCTGAGCCATGGCCATCACCCCGCTCGACATCGCCAACATGGCGCTCGCCGTGCTCGATGAGGCGCCGATCGAAAGCCTCGACCAGGACGCCAAGGCGGCGCGCCTGCTCAATCTGCATTTTGACCTGACCCGCGAGGCCGAATTGACCAAGCACGCCTTTGTCTTCGCCATCCTGGCGGCCTCGGTCGCCGGCTTCGACACCTGCGGCGGCGCTGGCACGCTGAACTTCGCCTATGAGCTTCCCGCCGATTGCCTGCGGCCCTTGCCGCTGACCCATAATGGCGAGCCGGATGGCGTGCCGCTCTCATGGCGGCAGGAGGCCGGGCTGATCTATTCGGATCAGGCCGGACCGCGCGTCATCCGCTATGTCGCCAATCTGACCGATCCCAACGACTGGGACGCGCTGTTCAGCGAAGTGCTGGTGGCGGCGCTCGCCATCAAGATCGCCCATCCGTTGACCCACAAGGCCAGCATGATCGACGTCGCCCGCAGCGCCTATGACAGGGCGCTGGACGCCGCCTATTCAGCCAATGCCATCCAGCGCGGCGGCAGATTTTCGACGACGTCCTGGGCTTTCCAGCGCGGCGACAGCCGGGGCGTCGGCCGATGACCACGCTCTATCCGGTCCAAGATGCTTTCATCCGCGGCGAGATTTCTCCCCGCTTGCATGCTCGCGCCTCGCTCGATCTTTACCGGGCGGCGCTGTCCAAATGCATGAATTTCGTCACGCTGCCGCATGGCGGTATCAGGAAGCGTGGCGGCACCTATTTTTGCGCGGAGGTGAGGGACTCATCAAAGGCGACACGGCTGATCCCGTTCATCTTCTCGGCCGACCAGGCCTATGCGCTCGAATTCGGCGATCTCTACATCCGCGTCTATGCCTATGGCGCGCGTGTCGGCACGGTCGAAGTCGTTTCGCCTTATCCCGAGGCCGATCTGTTCGACCTGCAATTCGTCCAGTCGGCAGACCAGATGTGGATCACCCACAAGGATCATCCGGTCAAAGTGCTGACGCGCACTGCGCACACGACCTGGACGCTCGCCGATTTCGTCTTTCTCGACGGCCCATACGACAAGATCAACACCACGGCCACGACGCTAACGCCGGCCGCAACCGGCAACGCCATGCCGGTCATGGTCGCGAATACGCTGCCAAGCGGCACGGTCAGCAACAGCAACGGCTCATCCGACGTGTGGCAGGTGTTCGATGGCGACAAGCAGAAGGGGGAGAACATAGCGGGCTTTCCGAGCGGGTATCTGCGCTACCAGTTCGGCGGCGGCGGGGCCAAGACGGTCGACGCCTACTGGATTACCGCCACGAATGATCACTCAGACACTGCATCGCCGACCCAGTGGCAATTCCAGGCCTCGCACAACGGCACCGACTGGACGACGCTCGACAGCCGGGACGGAGAGACCGGCTGGTCCAAGTCGGAAACCCGCTTCTTCGACGGCTTCAACAACACGGTTGCCTACGAATATTATCAGCTGCTGTTTTCAGGTGGCGGCAGCGACGGAACCGCTATCGCCGAACTGGCCCTGCACGAATACGCGCCGTCGCAAACGCCATTTGGTCTCTCGGCCTCCTCGATCGTCGGCATCAATGACGGCATCGGCTTCCAGACCAGCGATATCGGCCGCGCCATTCGTCTGCTTGGCGCGGATGGCTTCTGGCGCTGGGCCAAGGTCGTTGCCCTGACCAGCACGACGGTAGTCACGGTCCAGTTGTACGGGCATGCTCTGCCCGATCTCAGCCCGATCATCCGCTGGCGTCTCGGCACGTTCGTGCCCGGCAAGTATGTCCAGAGCGGTTCGCTTTACGAGGAGCGTCTGGCGTTCAGCCGAAAATTCTCGGTCTATGCCTCGCAAACCGGCGATTTCGACAACTTCGCCACCGGTGAGAAAGACACCGACGCGCTGGAATTCGTGCAGGCAGGTGGCGGCCAGGCCAACGACATTACGTGGGTGGCGGAATCGGACGGCGCGCTGATCATCGGGACGCTTGGCGGGGTGAGGGCGCTGTCGGGTTCCGGCATCGACGAGGCGCTGACGCCGTCCTCGTTCAAGAACCGCCGGTCCCGGACTTTCGGTTGTGCCCCGCTGCGTCCCGTCGATGCGGGGCAGTCGTTCCTCTATGTCACCCGCTCCCGCAAATCGATCGCCGAGCTGACGCAAAACGCCACCGGCCGCTTCACCTCCGACGATGTCGGTCAGATATCGGAGCACATTCCCAAGAAAGGCGTCGTCGAACTCGCCTTCCAGACCGACCCCGATCCGCTGCTCTGGTTCCCGCTCGGGGATGGCGAACTCGGCGGCTACACGCACCAGCCGTCGCAGGACGTTCGCGGCATGCACATCCACCAGATCGCCGGAAGCTTCGCAGGATCGAACTGGGCCGTTGTCGAAAGCGCCGTGGTGACGCCCGGCCAGGACGGCAACGACGATCTCTGGCTGATCGTCAAGCGCACGATCGGCGGCGTGACCAGGCGCTATATCGAAATCAAGACCGCGCCGTTTGAGTATGGCGGGATCGGCGATGCATTCGAAGTCGACTGCGGCCTGACCTATTCGGGCGCCGCTGTGGGCACGGTCTCAGGGCTTGATCATCTCAACGGCGAAACACTCGACGTCTTGGCCGATGGCAAGGTCTACAAGGGCCTTGCTGTGGCTGCTGGCGCGGTTTCGCTGCCCGGTGGGGCTACGGCAGCCAAATGGCAGGTCGGGCTCGGCTACCAGTCCGAAGCCAACACGCTGGAGCTCGACGTCGGCGGTCGCGACGGATCGATCGTCGGGCGGCGCAAGAAGGTGGCCAAGCTCATTCTTTCGCTGCTGGAAACCGACACAACCGGGCTTCAGGTCCAGTCGTTCATCCGCGGCCGCTGGGAGCAGGTTCGCATTCCGTCTGTGGTTGCACCCGACGGCATGGCGAAATTGTTCACCGGCAATGTCGAGGTGCCGATCGACGATAGCTGGGAAGGGCAGGGGCGGGTGAAGATCCGCCACGTCAATCCAACGCCCTGCACGATCAGGGCGATGACACCGGTGTTCGACGCCGAGCCTTAGAAACTGCTGATCTCCCCCCTCGAGGGGGAGATGTCGCCGAAGGCGACAGAGGGGGTCGGTTCGTCCTGACGCGGCCTCCTATCGCCTCCATCGCGGGGGAAGAACGCCGGCGCTCCACGCGAGACGACCCCCTCTGGCCTACCGGCCATCTCCCCCTCGAGGGGGGAGATCACCCGCTCCGTCTTCCATCGCTTCCCCAACCAAGGAACCCACCCGTGACCCCAACCCATGCCGAGCAACTCGGCAAGGCGCGGACGGCTGCCGATTTTGTAGCCGTCATCGCCTTGCTCGACACCGACCTCAACGATGCGATCGCCCGCAAGGGCGAGCTGGAAACGGAAAAGTTTGACGCGATCTTCGGCGCCGGAAATTTGACGGCGGCGCGTGCCGCATTGGACGACTGCAACGCTGAAATCGCACTGATCGAGAAAACCATCGAGGACGCGGACGAGCGCCGCGTTGGCGCCCCCCTGGACGAACCCCCCGCCGAAGCTGCCGTCGCCACGCCTGCGCCCGGCGACGAGGTCAGGACAAAGGCCGAGGCGCTCGGCGAGCGCTGGCGCACGGTCCACTGGCTGATCGAGCAGCTGCGCCAGGAGCTGTTCGCGGCCGATGCCTTGAGCCGCGCCATCATCGCCGCCAACGGCCTTTTCGATGCCGACGGCGCCGTCGACCTGAAGATCAACCTGACCACCATCCGGCGCACCGCCATGGCCGGCCCGCGGGCCGCCGCGCCATCGCGTCTCAGCCGCCCGGCAATCCAGGCCGACCGGCTGCTTTTGTCCTTCCTCAGCCCCGGCGGTGTGCTCGACCGGCGCCCTGCGATCGGCGCACCGGTCGGCGGCATCAAAAGCAAATTCATTCCCGCCGGCGAACGAGGCTGACCATGTGCACACTAGCTCTTATCGGCACGGCGCTTTCGGTCGGCGGCGCGCTGGCGGAAGGCCAACAGTCGAAGCAAATGGCCGAGTACCAGGCCAAGGCCTATGAACAGCAGGCGCGGGCCGACGCCCAAAGCTCGGCCTTCGAGCAGGGCCAGGAGCGCCACAAGCAGGATCTGCTGCAGGCGCAGGCGCGTGCCCAGGCCGGCGCTTCGGGCGTCGCCATTTCTGGTTCGCCGACCGAGGTGCTGGCAGCCAATGCCGGGCAGGGCCAGCTCGACCTCAAGGCGATCCAGTACGGCTCGCAGCTGCGCCAGAACGGTCTCGCCACGCAGGCGGCGATCGCGCGCTTTTCCGGCAGGCAGGCGGTCGGCGCCTCGATCTTCAAGGCCGGCAGCAATCTCGTGTCCGGCATCTCCGGCATCTACGACCCGGCCAAGGCGGTGACGTTCGGCAGAAGCGCCTTCCCGCCGGCGCCGGGCGGAGGCCTCTAGTGATGGCCACCATCCCGCTCCAGCTTGCCCAGCGCCGGCTCGATACCGGCAATGTGGCCTCCTATCCCAACGGCTCGCCAGTGGGCGCCGCTATGCAAGGCTTTGGCGACGAGCTGTCGGCGATAGCCGAACGCTTCCGGCAGCAGAAGCAGCAGCAGGATGCGTTCGACGCCGACATTATCGGCCGCGAGCTGAACGCACGCATCGCCCACGCCGAGGCCGTGGCGGTGCAGACCGCGCCGGGCGCCGGCGG
>NZ_JAMYRK010000092.1:0-17544 GCF_040321335.1 Mesorhizobium sp. M0437 | reverse complement strand
AAAAGAGGCCGCTCTTCATGAGTGGCGTGCGCTGGCAGTCTAACCCCAAGCCCCCCGCCCGGGCTGCCGGCGCGCTTCTAGGAACATCGAGGTAGGGCACTACGCCGCTTGCTTGTCCGACTACGCTTCGATCAGATACCGCGGTGGCCAGCCTCGACCCGTCGCTTGCGCCTGCGCCCGCCGAGACCTTGTGCTTCCTCCAGCGAGTCAAGCCGATCACCATGGGCGTCCCACCTCCCCTGCTAGAGGGCAAGGCGGCTTGCGTCGCCCGTGTTGTTACTCTTCTTCGCTGTGGTCGGAGTTTTTCCCTGCCTTCGGAATCGGGACATTCGACTTTGCAAAAAAATAGGCCATCGTGGTCGATCGTCACGCCCCCAGTTCGGCGGCACGATGGACGCAGCGCAAGCTCTTTGCGCGGGGGGCTCGTCCGTCGCGTTGCCGCGATCGCCGCAGCCGTTTTCGAGCAGGACAATGGCGTTGTCGGCAGCGATGCGCATGCAAAAATTCACAGATGCGTCTAGACTTAGACTAGCGCATCTTCGCCATCGCGCTCGGCTATGAAGCCGCCTTCTTAGCTACGTCGCAAAGGGTTATCCGGCCAAGGCGGGTTCAATGGAATGAAATGAGGCCCCTTTGGGTCCTGAACTTTCAACTTCCAGACTGCCTCTTTATGCGACTTTTCGAGCACAGAACGTGAACATGAGAGCGTGCTGGCATGTTTAGACCCCCTTGAGGTCAGTTCGTGCAGTGAGCGCCAGACAATGTTTAAGGCAGCGTCTTCATGCGCCACCGCCCCGTTCGATCGGAAAGAACTGGTGCAGACTGGAGCACCGTCACGCGATTCCACGACTAGCAAAGATTTGGCAAGCAATGCTGCTATAAGCTTCAGGAAAGAAAATTGGGGGGGCGGGCAATCGTGCTCAGGGCGTGCGTCAGTCGCGTACAACATGCCGTTGGACATGGTGGTTTCCACACGGGACACATTCAGGTCTTCGAGCCACCAAGAACTGGTGCGGAGCTGGAAGGCTATACGGAGATTAAGAGCTTCCGGTACGTTTATGACTGCGGGTCCGAGCACGGCAACGCGTTCAAGAGCGCATTAAACGCGCACCGGCTGAGTTGCGAGGGACGCACGGACATTCTCTTCGTATCCCACCTCCACTCTGATCACATCAACGGCATCGAACACTTGCAGGCCATTGCACCAGCAGAGACCGTCGTCGTGCCGTATCTCGACGTCATCGAGCGACTGATCTTCATTCTCGCTGACACGGAGTCCGGCGCCGTTTCGACATCCGCTCGCGAGTACTTCGGCAATCCGGCGGGCTGGTGGCTGGACCGCGGCGCGAGATACGTCATCTTTCTCGAGGCGGATGATGGTGATGCTCCGCGGCCGGGCGGGCCGATGGAGCCCGATGGTCCGATCGACGACGGCGGGGGTGACGATCGCCGGGATCCGATGGCATTGAAAAGAAAAAGCCCGGCACGCGGCTTGCCCACCACCTGCGTAAGCCAAGAGGACCTGTCCCGGAAGGTTTGACGGCCGCCAGCGAAGCGAGGTCAGAAGCCGCCGACGGCGCCGTTCTTGCCGGCGCCGGCTCCTTCATGCGACTGGAGTGGCGCTATCATGAAACTGCACAGTGGCAGATCGGCGACTGGATCCTGCTCCCCTATGTGCATCCGGTCGACAAGGCCGTTCGTTCCCGCTTTCAGCGAGCGGTCACAAAGGCCCTTAGGATCAGAGGCGGCAACGAGGAAAAGCTCGCCGCGAAATCGATCGAATTTCTTTGCTCGCCCGAGAAGACGAAGGTGCTGCTTGATCTCTACGGTGAGCACTTCGGGCACGGCCACAACGCCCTGTCGATGTCGCTCTACTCCGGACCGTATTGTCAAAGCACCCGACCAGCCGATGACGATCATCGCTGGCATCGATACGGATGGCCCTATGAGGACTTTCCCCATTGGGACATCGGCTTCATTGAACCTGTGGGCTGGCTCGGAACGGGAGATTCCGCGCTGAAGCAGAAGCTACGGCGCGACCCCTGGATGAATTTCTATCAGCCATACGCGTCCAATGTTGGTATATTGACGCTGCCCCACCACGGCTCCGCTCACAATTTCCACGAGGAAATCCTGGCATTTGACGGCCTTCAGATGGCCCTGGCCACAACGGTCGATCGCCAGAACCGCGTGGCGCGGATGCTTGACACCCTCGCGGTCGTGCAGGCTCGCGGGATTCACGGACATGTCGTCGACGATCGACGCATGAGCACCTATCGGTTCTGGTGCGGGCGCACGATGGGGAGATGATATTGGAAGAGGTTCGCCGGATCGCCATGGCGCCTGCGCTGACCGTCAGCTGCCGTGAGGAGGCCGACGAACTGATGTCGCTCGTGCGTGCGTCGGCCGCACGAGCGCGGGACTGGATGTCAGCATAAACCGGCGATCCGCTCGACATGCTGCGGCAGATCAAATTCGAGCCTGTCGCCTTTCATTCGATCGAGGATCGTGCGCTCAACTTCATCGAGCAGATCAATCAGACCTGGACGTTTGCAGTCGCGATTGGCGCTGCCAGGCAGTTGCTGCAGCTGCATCCGAATATCGGCGGCTTCCGCCTCGCGCCTGGCGCCCATGCGTCGCTCGAGCTCGACATCATGAGCGTGGAGCTGGTGAGGTTGGCGCGGAGACCTTCGCTGCGGCAACCCCCCGCAACAACGGCAAACTTGCGGCGGACCTCGCGAAGCTCGCGGGGCGGCCCGAACGCAACCGGTACGTGTTCTTCATGTCTCCGCTGTTCCCCGGAAACTCGCGGCGGCCGCAATTTGAGAAAGATGGTATTGAGGTCTGGTCGATCGATGTCTGACCTGCGAACCGCACGACCTCCGGTCGAGGATGTGATTACTGGCCTTACAACCAAATCCGCGCGAATTCGGGCGCTCGCGCTAGCCGGCTACGAGCGGGCGGAGATCGCCCGTATGCTCGAGCTCCGATACCAGCATGTTCGCAAAGTGCTCGTCGATGAGGAAGCCAGAGGCGCACAGGGGCAACGACCTCGTAGCGCCGGGAAACCCAAGGCGGCGGATCATGCGGCTGCCAGCCCGCGCTTGGACGCCTCGCCTGCAGTATTGATCAAGGCCGGGTTCCGGCCAGTCGGCGAGTGGACCCGCCTTTCGGAAGAGGCCTTCCATCTTAGCGAGAGGGCGCCCAACGAGCCTGGAATCTACGCCTTCGCCGTTGACGGAGTGGTTAAATATATCGGGCTGACCCAGACAGGTTTGCACGCGCGGATGGGCCACTACCGGCGGGGCCACAAAGGCCACAGGACGAGCTCGCGCGTGGAAGGCGCTGATCCTCGAGTGCCTAGCCGAGCAAAGTCGGTGCAGGTTTTTGTCGCGACACCCGAGGCGCTCGAGTGGAACGGTCTGCCGGTGAGCACTGCCGCCGGGCTTGAAGCCGCCCTCATCCGCGCCATGCGACCCAAATGGAATATGCTGGGAGCGAAGCGGCTGATACCCGGGGCTTCCCTCTCGGAATAGGAGAGTTCCCGTCCTAGGTTTAGAGGCATGTGCAATGCCCCCGAACAGGTCGGTGAGGTGATGGGCAACAAGATGGACCACCTCTCCCTCCGGCTGGATCCGCCCGCGGACGGCAAGCAGGGAGGACGAAAGCACAAGAACCGAACGGATATCTAACTAGGAGGAACCGCCGCCGCCGTATGCGCGGCGGCGGTTTGATGATCATGCGACCGCGATCGCATTTGCCATCGCGTTGACTGTGAGAGCGAATAGGGCCGGTTTCGATAGCGTCGCCTTGAGCTGATCTGGCCAATCCGGATGGACGGATGCCCATGCGAGTATCTTGGATGCATCGAGACGTCGATGACTCGCAAGATAGCGCGACGAGATCTTTGCCGGTACCGACTCGCGCACATAGTGGGCATTGAGCGGCCGAAGGGTGGTGAACAGCCCGTATGCCTTGGCGAACGTCTCGACCTCGCCCTCCTCAGCGAGCGAAGAAAGTAACTCCAGCACCGGCCCGGAGGGTGTGATGTACGCGTCCGAACCGAAACGGGAGATGGCGTCCGCGACCCGCCGCGCGTTGCGGACGCCGATAGCAGCAAGCGCGTCGTGCAGAGCACGTACCCTCGGCGCCGCCTGCCCCTGCCCAATACTCGGCCTTTCCGGTCCGGTTGTCAGCAACACGCGCCGCCACCGCCTCCGCATTGGGAGAAAGCACCCTGACCCGCCCCTCCTGGACGTCCAGAATGCCGGCAGCGATCAATGTCGCAAGCTCGGCGTCGAACCGTGGGAGCATCGTCTTGAAACAGAGACGCCAGGTCGCCACGGAACACAAAGGCAAGTGTGTCGGGCTCAAGCCAGGGGACGGCTCGCGTTCCTCCATGGACGTTGAGAAGGAGGCCGAGGACGAGTGCTTCTCGCAGTCGCTGGCCGGCTCCTGAACCAGGCCGTAGCAGAGGGTTGCGACTGCGGTGCAACGCGGCGGTCGCCATCAGATACGGAAAGACGTCGCGATACCAACGCGGGGGTGTTTCGCGATCGGGTGCTGCTTCCGCCGGATCTTTGTCGAGCCACGCGAGCACGGGTGGACGGCAGGGCTCGGGCAACGCTACGAGCAGCCGCTTGCGAAAGGCACCTAGCTCGATCGGTCGAACGGAGTTGCTGAGAGCTGCCTCAAGATCGTGCCAGTCTCGGAAGCCCCCGCCGCGGGCAACTGCTGCCTGGCATTTGTTCAACGGAAAAACGAAGCCGCTGTCCTCAAACAGCCGCTTCAACTCCTTTGCGCATTTCTTAGCGCCATCAAGTGTGGAATACACGCGAAGTCCTTCATCTCGGCCTTGTCGAGATGCGCTGCTCACCTCTTGCGGCCGGAATCAGGGTTCGGTCGCGAGAAAGAATACCCGTTGGACGACGGTCCTTCGCCATGGCAGCGGCCACGCCGACGATGGCGGCGCTCAACCAACAATATGCGAGTTGCTGAGAAGGTTCAATCCTGACCCAACCCTAGGGGCGGCTGCCGGACAAGCTGGCCGTGAAGATAGATCTTGACGGTCGTTCCTCTGATGCGTCGGAGTCGCGGTGACTACTTGCGTCGCTAAGAGCGTGCGCCGAGCTGACGGTTGTCTATCGACCCATCTTCATGAGCATCTCGTCCATTCGTTCAAAAAGCCGGTTCTCGGGCGGGTCCCCCGCATCCGCTCCCGTAAGCATGTGGCACAGATCGTCTAGGTTGATGACCAGTATGAACTTCCCATTCTCACGCAAGATCGTCTCGGCAGATTTCCGGGCGCTCTCATCGGCGCCTGATCGCGCGACCAGGATAGCGACCGTCCTGAGCCCTTTGGAGAAGAGATATTTTTCGGTGATTTGGATCTCAGCTTGACCAATCGGCTCATGATAGTTTTTCGCGTCGAAGACAATGTAGCGAGACGAGAAGTCGGCGGCGATCATAGACCAGAATGAACCGCGATCTGATTTGATCCGGCCAATCAAATCCATTCGGTTCAGCTTATCGTCGGTGCGCTGTTGAGAACTCAGATTGGAGAGTTCCGCCGCAAATAGAAACCGAATAGCCTGCTCGCAATATTTCTCGAAGTCGCTCCAACCTTCCTTGCCGGCTGGGATTTGACGGAGGCGCGAAGCGAGCTTCCAGCCTGTCGGCGATTGCGTGTCCACGTTGCCGCGAATGCCAGAATCACCGTCGAGGACAGTTTCTGAGACGAGCTCTTCGAGGGCGTCCGCGAGTGCGTCATCTTTCTCTGCCAACGACCTCAGAGTGCCCAGTCCCCAAATCTGAACTTCAGGTGCGGCGGTCGACTTGAGCTCCGCGAGGGCCTGGTCCGAAATGTCGAGGGATACGATGACGATCCCGCCATCGAAGCCCTCTGTTCTAACGATCCCATGGATGTGAGAAATCGCGTCTCTTACATGCCGCTGCCAATCTTTCTGCCAGCGGAACATCTTGAACTCGACGGCCAACTTTCTGACTGTCTCTTTCGGCGTAAACGTCAAGTCTGGAAGCGAACGGTAGAGTTCCCATTCTTCCTCGTCTGCTGGCTCTTCATCCGGCCGCGTTGCGGCCGCCAGGCCGACGTCCTCCTGCGCGAGAATCCGTAGCAATAGATCTTGCCAATCTCGATCGAGGTTGTGGGTCTCGATCTGCAGCTCTTTCATCTTCCCCATTGTGTCTCCTGCGTTTGTAAGCCTCTAAACCGCTACCGAGTTCAGCAGCCCCGAAGGCGTAGCTCGCGCTGAAACCCTCCATCCATCGGCATCGGTGTGGCTTGCTGTTGCGTCATGGCTGGATCGCAACTTCCGCAACCAAGCTCAAGTTTTTTCACCTCGTCCGTCGGCCTCAGGCCGTTGTCTTGCATCTGTCACAAAAAGGATGTCTTAATGTAGATCTTGAGGGGACGTGCATAATGCGGACACTTGTGCTGATAGCATTGGGTGTACTTGCGGCAACTCATACTGCGTTTGCTTGGGGGACCTCTGGTCATTCGATTGTTGCGGAGATCGCGCAGCATCGTTTGAACGACGCGGCCGCCGTTGGTGTCGAATCCATCCTGGGGCCGGGTACGTCACTCGCATCCATCGGTAGTTGGGCAGATGATGAACGCGCTCGAGACCGGAGAACGACCCGTTGGCATTTCGTCGAAATACCATCCGCCGCCGCAGCCTACGACGCGACTCGCGACTGCACACCCGACCCGGCGCTTGGTGATTGCATCATCGCAGCGATCGACCGGGAACTCGCGCTCGTCAGCTGTGCCACCGCACCAACGGAACAGCGGCAGCGGGCGCTGAAGTTCCTGGTTCACCTCATTGGAGACCTCCATCAACCGTTGCACACGATCAAGGACGAACGCGGCGGAAACGGCATCGATGTCACGATAACCACCCTGGAGCGGGTGAACGGAGACCTACCGTTCAACACAAACCTGCACTCAGCTTGGGACGCTGCTCTGATCGACAAGACCGCCTGGTCATGGGATAGCTATGTCGAGCGCCTCGAAACCGGTTGGCTCAGGACGGCTGACGCCACTGCCATTTCTGTCGGTACGACCACCGACTGGGCGAACGAGAGCCACCGCATCGCAGTCACACTGATCGCCAGCGTGCCGAACAACATAGTGCTGGATGATGCTTATCGGAACGAGAACCTTCCTCTGATCGACCACCAGCTGGGAACCGCGGGCCTTCGATTGGCGGAACTTCTCAACAGGGCTTTCTCGACCAGCAGCTGCCTACCTAGTGATTGAGTAGACGCCGTCACGAAGCGTTTGTGAGGTGGCCGGAAAACTCCGGCACGGGAGGTGACATGCCAAGAGCGACGCAGGACTTGTCCATTTCCCCGGAGGCTCGGAGGCAGGTCTATGCGGCGCGCCGATACGTGCAGCGGGACGTACAGGAGGAACTGGACCTACGCATCCCGTTCGACGTCTATTTTCAGGACCCGGCCATCACGGCGTCGGACCAGAAGTTCGATTTCGCGGATGGATTTCTGGTGCCCTGGGAACCGGGGTTGGGCGATGGTCCAACCAGTGCACGATTCGTGGTGGTCGATTATGACGGCGGCACTGAGTCCTTCGCCGCGCCGGCGAAGTGGGATCCTCGGCGAAACGTTTTTCTCGACCAGAATGGCGATGAGGTAGACCGGAACAAGCTGAACACGCCTCAGTTCCACCAGGTGAACGTCTGGGCCACGCTGCAGAACGGACTTGATTACTTCGAGAACGGGTTTGGTTTGGGACGGCCAATTCGCTGGGGTTTCGAGGGCAACCGGCTGATCGTTGTTCCCCACGCCGGCTACGGCGAAAACGCCTACTACGATCGCGAGAGCAAGTCGCTCCAGTTCTATTATTTCGACCGACCTGCAGGCCGCGTTTTCACCTGCCTCTCAGCCGACATCATCAACCACGAATTCGGCCATGCCGTGCTCGATGGTCTACGTCCCTACTATAACGAGTCCGTGCTGCCCGAGACCGCGGGATTTCACGAGTTCATGGGCGATATGGCTGCGATCCTGATCGCCTTCCGCAACAATGCCTTCCGTGCCCAACTCGTCGCGAAAACAGAGGGCGACCTCGACAGCGAGAGTGCGCTGTCCAGCATTGCCGACGAATTCGGCAGACAAGTGAAGGATCGGCCTTACCTGCGTAGCGCTCTGAACAAGCAGACGTTTGCTGACGTGAAAGACAGCCAGTCGCAACACTTCATGTCGGAGGTGCTGACCGGAGCCATATTTGACATCCTCCGCCGGCTGTCGCGATATTATATCGACGTTGAAAAGCTCTCTGTCGCAAAGGCATTCTGGTACACTGTGCGACGGATGCAAAACGTAGCAGTGCAGCCCCTCGATCTGCTGCCGCCCGTAGACGTCACCTTCAAAGATTATGCGATCGCCGTCCTGCGGGCAGAGGAGATCGCCAATCCGAGCGATCCGGACGGTCAGCGAGCGATGATGCTCGACGCGTTCATACAACGCGGGCTGATCGACGAGTCGGAGCGTGAAGAGCTTGGCCGAGCAAAGGTCACGTTCCGGCGTCTGCCTGTCGACATATTTCACGATGTCGAAACCATCGCGAATTCGCGGGCGTACGCCTACCGCTTCCTCGACGATAACCGTAAGTCGCTGCTTATCCCGTACACGGCGGACATTGTTCTTCCTGAGGTCACGACCGCGCAGAAGTTCACCATCGACGGGCGCCGACAGCCGAAGCAGGTCCTCGTCCAGTACGTCTGGCGCGAGGATGTCGAGCTCAACGGTGCTGAATTCGGCGCCTATGAAGGCCAGACCACAAGTCTGCTGTGCGGCGGCACGATCGCGCTTGATGAGAACGGCAACGTCCTTCACTGGGCGCGGAAGCCGGGTACCGGGCCACAGCTTGGCACGGGCCGGGACGCCGATGATGAGCTTGAGGAAGGACGAGAGCGCAGGGCGGCCTTCCTCTCGGCGTTGGCCCGTCGGATTGCGGCAGGGAGAATCAACAATCCGATTGGTGGGGAGGCTGGGCTGCTCGAGAAGAGCATAGCTCCTCTCGGCTCGCGCGTGATCGACGGCACGGTGCGCTTTCACCTGGCTCCGCATATCGGCCTCCATGACGATCGCGACGATGAAATGGGAGATGTGCAGTGGCAGATAAGCTCCTAGTCCGCGCCTACGACGTCGAGGTCGGCGACTGCATCTATTGCTGCATTCCCGGGGCGCGTGTGAAAGACGGTGCGGTCGACAACTTCCACATCCTCATAGACTGCGGTTCGAAGGGCCGGGCAGCGCTACTAAAGCGTGCGGTCGCAAATCTGAAAGAGATCCTGCCGGACGCCGGCGGTGGGCGGGTTCGGCTCGACCTTCTGGTCGCGACACACGAACATGCCGACCATATCAAGGGATTCGACCCCGAGGACTTCGACGGCATCCAAATCGAAAACATCTGGATGAGCGCGGCGATGAACGCGCAGCATCCTCAAGCCGAACACGCCTTTGCCCTCAACCGGCTTGCGGCGCGGGCCATGCGCAATCTTGCGGCGAGGGACCTGTCCCTGAGCCCTGAGCTCCAAGGCCTCGTTGCCCTCTATGAGCTCGGCAATGACGGCGCGATGGAGGCGTTGCGAACCACGCTTCCGACCCGAAACGCAATCGAACCCAAATACGTCCATGCCGACATGACGGAAGATGAATTGGCGATCGAGACACTGCAGGGCGCCACTCTCAAGGTTCTCGGGCCCGAAGAGAATATCGACCTCTATTATCTCGGTGATGAAGGGGCGGAGATCGTTCACGCCTTCAATGAAACGACAGGTGCCCTGCGAACGCTCAGGGACGAGCCCCAGGTCAGGCCCGAGAGCATAAGCGGCTCCGATTTCCGGCGTCTGCGATCGCGGATGATGTCGGGACTGTTCGCGTTCACGCAGGAAAACGACAAAGTCATCAACAACACCAGTGTCGTTCTGCTGATCGAATGGAAAGGACGGCGCCTTCTGTTCGTCGGCGATGCAGAATGGACCAATACGTTCCGCCTTGGGCAGGGAAATGGTTCCTGGAACACAATGTGGAACACGCGGCCCGACTTCTGGGCGAGCGGATCGATTTCCTCAAAATCGGCCATCATGGCAGCGAGAACGCCACGCCTTGGTCCAGCGGCGGAAACGGCGAAAGCGAGCCTGCCAGGATCCTGAATGCGATCCTTCCCCTTCCTGCCGATGGAGAGCAGCCAGCCGCGAAAGCGCTCGTGTCGACGGCACGAGGGAACACGTACCCAAGCATCCCGCGCTCCGAGCTTCTTGTCGAGCTCGGCAAGCGCGTCGGCAACGCTCGAAAGTATCTGGACAGCTTCGGTGCGGCCGGTGCCGCGAACCTGCCGCACTATGCGGACCGGGAGGAGCAGTGGCTCATGGAGGCACAACCGCCGCGAACGGACCTCGAGTGCATCCTCAGTGGCAAGACTTATGTGGATATCGAGATCGAAGCGGAGTGACCGCCCGGGCGTCGATCTGGGCCCGCGCAGCACCGCGGCGACCGTCCGTCGGCAACTCCTCGCATGACATGAACCGTCATTTTGGCAAAGGGAGGGTCACATGAAACCAAGATACATACATATCGGCAGCTGGAATATCGAACATTTCGGGCGAGTGGACGACTCACCGAACAATCAGTACGCCATCGCCGAGCACATCGAACTCTCCGGCGTCAGCATTTTAGCGATTCAGGAGCTCTACATCACGGATGATTTCCCAGCCGGCGGCCAACTTGGAAACAAGTTCCTCAGAGCCTCCTTAGATCTCGTCGAGGAGCACACCGGCAATCATTGGGAGTACGAAATCTTCCCGAATCGTGATCCGAGCGATCGAGAACAGCTTTGTGGCATCGCCTGGAACACGGCCCGCGTAACAAAAGTCGGCGACACCCTGCGCGTCAACGTGTCGAACCAGGTCGTCGACGACAACGGAGACAGGCTCTTCCTTTGGGACAGGCATCCGCATGCGGTGAAATTTGCGGCGAGGCCCGGTGAAGACGCAGCCATACAACTGACGGACTTCGTGGTGATACCGCTTCACATGAAGTCGAACGTCGGGCAACGCCACGTCGTGATGCGCACGCGATACCATGAAGCGCGCGAACTGATGGCGCAGATTGCCGCAATTGGCGATGCCTTCGATGAGCGTGATATCATCGTCCTCGGCGACACCAACTGCAAAAGGCGTGACGAAGGAGCGATTCAGGCCTTCATCGAGAGCGGCTTTGAAGACTTGAATGAAGACGACATCCCGACCTACGCGATCGGCAATGATGCTCCGTTCGACCGCATCTTTATCCCGCGCGGCGCCGAGCGGAAAACCTTCCGGTTTAGCCGCCAGTATATTCTGAGATCGGCAAGTCCCCTGGCGCATGATAAGTATCTTTCCGACCACTATCTGGTGAAAACCTCAATCGTGGTGCGGCGGGACGATGATTTTGGGAGCGCCGAAATTGCTGCTGCTGTGAGCGTAACCTAGTCCTGGCGAAGTCGGATCTCAGGGTATGGGGGCAGGCGGTGCATGTTGGTTGATCGACGTGGAGGGGGCATGGGGAAGACACTCATTGCGATAGGTATTGCCATTCTCGCGATAGGCCTTCTTGTCACGTTCGCCCTGACACCGGAGGCCCTTCGCATCGTCGGCGATTTTGCGCGCATCGGATCGGGGTTCGACGGTGCCCTCCCGCTGCCTCCGGATGAAATCAACAACGCCATCAGCGAAGCCAATGCCATCGCGACCAGCGTGAATCAGGCGACCATTGAGACCAAATCCTGGGCACAATGGCTGTTGACGCTGGTCGTCGTGTTCGGAGCTGGAACGACGGTACTCGCTGGCCTGCAGAAGGCAATCCAATGGGGACCGCGGGCCAGCACCCTGCTGACCCTTGCCATCGGTTTGCTCGGTGCAGGCGCCGCCGTCTCGACGTCCGGTGCAACTTATCTGAATGGCGTCGCCGATAGCCGTTTCGCCTGCGTGGAACATTGAACAGGAGGCGGCCAAAACGCTCAGTTCGGTCAGAGATGAAACCGATGCACAGGCGGCGCGCCAATACCTTGATGACCTGCTCCGGTCTGCGAACCGTTGCAAAAGCTCTCCGGACGATCCCAATGCCGATACTGAAGCCTTCTGTCGCCGCCGGGAGCCTCGACAAACGAAACCGCGTCTCTTCCGTCGATCAAGCAGAGCCTGGGGTCGATTTCTAGAAGAGACTTCTTGCCGCCAACGAGGTCGGCCGGCCATGTCGGCACAAATGGCAGCCCCAGGCATGGCCAGAGCAACGATGCGAAGGCAGGCCCGTCATTGCTTTCAGACGACATGCTTGAAGACAACAGACCTACCAAATAACCGCCACTGTCAAAAACGGGTCCACCGCTCATTCCGCCGACTGCATGAGCGCTAATCTCGAAGCTCGGCCACCGCATCAGAGCGCTGTCTCGTTTGTCGTCATAGACCGTAACCACCTTCCCTCGCGAGGCAAAGGCTTCACCTCTAAAGCCTGTACCGATCAACGTGTCCTCAAAGCGAAATCCAATGACCGTCACGGTCTCGCCTTCCTGCGGCGAACGTGTCGTTATCCACACTTGTCTGTACACATTCCGGTCCGGAAGAGGCGAGGCCGCTTCAAGACTCAAAATCGCGATGTCACTATTGGCATTTGAAGTGACGCCTCGAAGTCTCCAAAACATCGCGGCATCATCTCTCAGGCCAAATGCCACACACTCAGTGCGGCTCTCCCGTAGGGCCTCTGCTTGCGGGTCAAGCGTATGCGTCGCTGTCACCGCAATCCCTGGCGCGACCATGACGGCGGTCCCTTGGACCGAAACTCTCGCACCTTCTGTAAATGCCAAACCTAAGACGACCCCACCGAAATGGCCCCAGTTCTCGATTGAGCCAAAGCCGGCCTCTACTCCGATGTTCATTTGAAAGCGCATGGCCTCGAAATGGACTTCACTGCCAACTGCGGCAGCAGCTAACGGGTCGCTTGTGATCGTTACTGCGGCGCGTCGTCGGACCCCAATGGGCGTAGTTTCCATGTCGTCCCCAATCACCTAGTGGAGAGTGTTTACCGATATCGCCGAATCGAGCGTAAAGGAGTCCCTTAGTATCTTAGGGGTAGCGGGCCTGATTGGGGAATAGCTTCCCCTCCTCCTATACCGGGCGGAACTACCGTGAGTCTTTCCGGTACTAAAGGCAGTCACTTTGAGCACTACCCCCCTGCAACCAAAGGGGGCCATCTGGCAGCCGGGCCGATGAAGGCGAGGATCGCAGGCCCTCTTGCCTGAAGCCCCCGACGCGAACGCCTAAAAGGCCACCAGAGGGGCCACTCCTACACCATAGGGGGGGAGTTATCGAAATGTCGTACTCCAGCGCCGCCCTGGCCAACTCTTGGAACCAATCACAGACCATCCCGTTCGACTCGCCAGCTTTGCGGAGTAGCGAGATGCGCGACGAGCAGTTTGACATTCCGGTGACCATCGAGACTGAACGCACCGGCCGATTCTTGACGGTGACCCGAACTGCCCAAGCCGCGAGTTTCCTCGTTGAACGCTGGCCGGCCGAGAAGCGCGGCCCAAAGTACCGCTCAGCCCTCAAGGCGATGATGGACGTTATGGAGCAGCGCAAGACCGTGAGTGTCGCCCGAAAGGCATTCGTCGGGGCCGCCAAGGAAGCCGGCGTTTTCGTGCGAGAGGACTAAGCCCGCCTCACTCCATGTCCGGCACGTCGCCACCCACAAAGAGCGTCGTGGGCTCTCCATATTCGCCAAGCGATGGGTTGGCATCACGCGACCACGCCATGACGCCGGCATGTTTCGTCACAAGGCTCTTCGCCATTTGCTCAAGCTTCCTAATGGCGTAAGAAGCGATCAGATCGGGATGTATAGGGCACCAACTAGTATGGAATTATCCGTCTTTGAACTGAACGAGGGGCAAACCCTTCGTATCAAATCTCCCGGCAAGTGCATCTACTGCGGAAGCGACCAGGGCCAACTCAGAAACGAGCATGTCATCCCATACGCGCTCGCAGCTAATACGATCGTTCTTGAAAAATCCTGCTGCGAAACCTGTCAGAACATCATTCAGCGATATGAGCAAGAAGTTCTAAAGAAGCAGCTGGGCATATTCAGGACGCAAGTTGACGCACCTACACGCCGACCGAAAGAAAGACCTACCTGTGCGGACCTGCATTTCGTCGAGGTGAATACCGAAGGGCAAGTGATAAGGGATTTGGGCTTTCGTTCTATACCCATCAATGAGGCCCCAATCGCATTCCACTTATGGGCTTCTCCTCTGCCACGCCGCCTCCGTAATCCCATAGACCCAGCCATCGAACGTGGGAGTCCATGGTCTTTCGTTGATGAGGAAGCTGCCGTCACTCTATGTCGAAAGGTCGCAGCGGAAACAGGCGCAAACCACGTTGCTGTAAAGACCGGTGAAGTAAACCGCCTTCATTACCTTCGATCACTCGCGAAGACTGCGCATGCCTTTGCGGCGGCCAAATTTGGACTGGATGCGCTTGAGCCGTTCCTGACTGATTTGATCCTCAACCGATCCGATGACGTTTCAGAGTACGTGGGTGACGATCCTTTCGTAGCACCGATTGAGGATATCGACGGGCACACGTTGCAGATATTTCTTGGTGAGGCGATGGGTGGCCCCGAGCAGGGGTTGCTTACAGTGCGCTTCCAACTGTATCCCTTCCTAGATAGTCCGGCTCATTTGGTCGTTGTGGGCAAGGCGCTTGTGGACATAGGGGCGAGACTACGCGGAGAGGTTTGATGACTGGCGTGCGGCCATCGCCTCCTCGACCCCTAATGTCGCCGCATGATGCCATACCTACTGGTCCTCGGGTAGTCCCTGTGGCTGGCCCCTGCGCGGTAGTGCAGCACAAGATGGTCGCCATGATGGCGGGAGACGCCTGGCCTGGCGTGATGGCGGGCCTGCGGTGGGCACGGCGCAGAAGGGGGCGGAAGTGCCGTTTGGGGAGTGACTGGGTGAAGGGCTTGATTGGGAATAGCTTCCCCTCCTCCTCTACCGGGCGGAACTATCGTGAGACTTGCCGGTACTCTAGGCAGTCACTTTGGGCACTACTGCCTAGCGGGTCCTAATGGGGCTATCTGACGGCCGGGCCGATGAAGGCATTCGGGTAAGGTGGCTTGCAGAGATAAAGATGGTGCGGCGGGTGATTTGGAAGGATCAGGACTGACCAAACCGGCCCTCTGAAAAGTTACTGGCTAAATGATGTCCACGATATGAGCCTGTCACTCTTTCTGATCCCGGCGATCTCATCCAGCATGTCTATAAGCTCGTCGCTCTTCCGTCCGTGTTCAAGGAACTGACGCCTGCGAAATGGCTCTGTTAGTACCGGTGGCTTGCCGACGAAAAAGAGCCTGTCCTGAGAATAAATCTGCGTAATGTTGTTGATCCAATTTACAATCCAGGGCGCGGCGCTAAAGGATGCACAGTTCGGCGTTGATCGCATATACCGAGGGGTACAAAGATAAACGCACAAGTGGGGAGTTAGAGGCACCAGCGCTCGCCCATCTATTCTATTGGCCAACAATCCTCCGGTCAGCCAGTCAAGATGCCCATCGCCAAATATGAACTTCTTATATGTTGAGTGAATTAAAACGAAATATTGGTTTGATATAAGACCATTTTCACACCGTTCCTTTGCAGTGCTGTACGCCTGTCTCATATTGCCTTTCCCAACGTCTTCGTTGGGAGGCAATCCGACAAGCTCAGGGTAGCTTTCAAACCGAAATCTGCTGCCTGGGCTACGGATGAGAAGGGAAAACAGTACGAGTAGAAGGCCGCGATGAACGTCTTCAGGAAGGTCGTAAAAGCGGCACATGTCACGCAAATTTCGATCACGCTTGAAAAACAACGGGATCATCTTAAAGAATTCACTTATATTTGTTCCAAGTGGTTTCAAGGATATTAGCGTCTCTACAATGCTCGGTGCCACATCATCGGCACTTTGAAAGTCCCCCTCGAAATTAGTTTCCCAGACGTTTCCCTTGAATACAGTATGTCCGTGGGCCTTTTTGGCAATCTTGCGGTTTCTTGCCCGCTTCTTTTCAACTCTCTCGTCAGGCTCAATCCACCATACGTCTCCGTTCTTGTCCGCCCAATATTTTTGAAGCCCGACAGGCCACCAATGATGCTCACGAGATTTCGATGATCCAGTGGCCATTGTGCGATCTCAACGTTGCCTAAAATAACGAACCGTGGGCCGCTGCCTGCGGAACCTTGATTTGCGTGGCCGGCTTCTCGACAATCACGAGGGCATCGTCAGGTGCACTGCGCTGTAGCCGCTTCGTCTCAGACCACGGTGCCGCAAGCCACGTCTCGGTCTCCTCTTGCGTGGTAAGAATCACCGGCATGGCCTTCTCGTGGATAGGCTTGATAAGGGCGTTGGGAGCGGTTGTCAGGAAGCCATAGACCTAATGATCGCCAGCGCCGTCCTTCACCTTGCGCACCCCATGCCAAGACGTCCAGAAGCCCGCGAAGAAGAACAGCGGGCGGTCTTCATTGATGGCAAACCAGAAGTTTCGCTGAATGCCGGTCTCGGGGTTCTTGTCGTTCTTCACAGGGGTAGGCTCCGCGAAGCTCGTCACCGGGACCACGCACCGGTGCTCGACACCCAGAAACTGCTGCCAATGGTCATAGTTTGGGTGGCGGATGTTTGTCCTGCCGTAGTCCGCCTTGCCCGTGACCTGGCTGGGTTCCGTAGGCATCCCCCAAAGCAGGCTGGTAAGCTCGCGCTCTCCGTCCAGGGCGTTGCGCACCACGGGGCCTGGGGGCCGGTTGGCATAGATGTCTATGGACGGCTCTAGGTTGCCCAAGATGTCCCGCAAGGCACGGGTCCACTGGCGGACGGCCTCTTGCGACGTGGTGATGTTGTAGAGGTTGCACATGGCTAAGAATGTGCACTAACAGCGGAACAGTCGGCAAGCTCTACGCATGGCAGCCCGAGGAACTAAACCACGGCAGAAGATCGCCATACGCCCATATTAGCGTGCCGACAGCGCCTAGAAGCGGGAGTAGAAACAGCGGGTTCCAAATATGGACTTGCTCAACCGGTCCGCCGCCCATTACTCCGGCCTTTGGCTCATGCCATTCCCGAAGGGCATACAAGACCGCAGCCGTGAACGCCACAATGCCACCGCCCCGAGCAAAGTTTAGCCCGCAATGGGAGTGGACAGCCCAGATAGCATGTACCGCGATCACGAACACGCTGATGGCTAGTCCTAGCCTCGGGGCCAAATAGTTGACGGCCTTCCGTCGCATCCAGGGATAGGTCCGTGCCCTATTTCGCATAACGCGCAAAGAGAGCCAGAGCGTGAACGCCTCGGCATGCTTGATATCCAAATAGTCAGTTGGCTTGCTTTCGGGCTTATCGGCGGTCATTCTTGCGTATTCCGACGAAGCCGGCCATCGATTCCGATTTGAAGCCGGCCGGTCATTCCGATTTCAATCCGGCCGGTGTTCCGATTTGAAGCCGGCCA
>NZ_JAMYRK010000091.1:0-18007 GCF_040321335.1 Mesorhizobium sp. M0437 | reverse complement strand
CTCCGCGCCAGCGCCCGTCGCTTCACCCGCCCAGCAGGGCACAACCCACGCCGGAAACGAACTCAAAACTGGATAGAAACTGGGGGCAACGTCACTGCTAACTACGCTCGAAAGGACGACCTTAAGAGCGCAGCTTCGCTACCGGGCCATGCTCGCGCAAGGCGGCCCTCGCCGGAGGCGTACGGAGCAACTCAGTTGCGAACTGTTCTTGATTGATGTGGTGCAAGATCGACGTCTGAGAAAAATTAGGGCCCTCCCCTTGATAGTCAAAAGAGGCCAGAAACTGCTCGGGATCGTCCTTCAGAAGTGATTGTAAGTTTCGAGCCTTGTGAGGCAAGAGTTCGTGAAACCGTGTGTCTTGGGCAGCTTTCATCGCAAGGACGACGCGGCGTGTTGGCTCGTCAATTTCGAATGCGAACCCTCCGTAGGAGACGGTGCCGGTTTCCGAGGAAACCCATAGCCGCCCCGCTTAAAGGTCCGTGGCTCAAAAGGTGGTAAGACATTTTTCTGCGCCAACCGGTTAATTGTAAGCGCTGTTGTGGGACCAACTTTCGGGAGTGGTCGCGATCTGTGAGGTTGCCGATCCTGTATTGGGATCGGAGATCGGCTTGTGTCTGGACTTGACCTTACGCTTGACCCGGAGCGGCAGCCTCGGCGTTTCGAGGTGATCAACGGTGCTGGCGGCCGGCGTCAGTGGTCGGTGGATGACAAGGCGCGGATCATCGCGGAGGCGCACGATGAGAACCCGCGAGACGGGCTTTGCCGAAGTTGTCGTGGCGCTCTTATATAAAACTTGTCCCACAGGAAGGATGCCCATGCTAAATGGGGCCAAGCATCTAGGCTCCGTCGGTGGCTTGGAAATGCATAGGATCCTTACGTTCACGGAAGTTTCCTCCCCAGAACCAACCTTCATCCGTAAAGGACTTGACGACCTCTCGCGCCATGTGGCCCGGTGTCCGCATTTGTTCATGATCGGGATCGAAATCGATCGCGCAACCAAAGGCGTGGCATGAAAGCCTACTGGAACCCCTAACTGGTCGGAAATTGTAGCTTCCACCAAAAAGATTGAGTCCCCAGCTGTTTATTTGTTCTTGACTCTGCTCAGACTTCGCCCAGATGGAATCAAACACTCTTTGCAGACTACTTGCACATAAACGATGAATTCGAAAATGTGAGACCGGAGTGTTTACTGCCCAAGAAAGAACCATGCTCCATGGTTGAGCAATCTGAACCAGATTTTGCGCCATCCACAGACGATCTTCATCGTGAACGCCCGGGAGGCCATAAAATTGTACCAGCGCATTTTGACTGTCAGCAGGCCACCCAGTCATTTCTGCCCTCCCATTGGTTTCAACGCGAAATACTATATCATCCCGAATTTTCTAGGGCAAATGTTATGACGCGATGTCAACAATCCGCATCAATGTATTCGTCTTTACCACACATCACGCGCGTAACGCGAGTGACGCTTCACCAATATTTCAGCGGCCGATCAAAACTTTACCGCGGATAACTCAATACTAAACGAGGCGTCGTCATCCTCCGAACTGACATAACTCAATATCTCAAGCTCGCAATAGCGAGAAACTTGCACCCGTGAGCTGTTGTAGTCACTCTTACTATACTTACTCCTATGCGCATCCTTTTTTACCAACTTATTCGGAAACATATGACGAAGCATGAGGTCATATTTTTCATACGTCAACCGAACACGATTCTTGTCCTTTTCTGAAAATTGTGCTCTGACATCGACCTCTCCCTTTCGATGCAAGATTATGGTTGTTGACTCCGCGCCGGGTAATGCCAGACTAGACCGATAGGCTAATTCGTCCCCGCGATACCTTGCAGCGCCCTGTCGGAAATTAGAAAATTCGAATTTGGCGTTAGACGAAAGCGCGAGTAGGGCTTCCTTCAATACGATTTCGTCTGGAGAAATCTCTGTCGCGGTCGTCGTTGTAGCTGACAAATTTGTATTCTCGTTCAGAAACTCCGCGCGCATCAGACTTCCGGGATCGGGCGGAAACACGATTTGAGGCATCATGACGTCGCTAGCGACCCACGGCAGTTTACCTGTGACCGTATAAGTTCCTCCCGACGCTATATCGAATAAATAGTCTGCCCCAAATAGGAGCCGTCTTTTCCCGAGGTCGTGCCGATCGTCCCGAGGCACCTGAGCCATTATTATCTCAAGCTCAACCCTCAACGGAACGGAACCAGTGTTAGTGTAAGGTATCCGATAGGTTACTGAGCCATTAGCGTTCGTATTCCAATTCAACTGCGGCGTTCCGCGCGTCACTGCCGCTACCGCAGCGTCATCCATCTGAGTTATCAATTGGCATTGACGGACACTCCATTGTAGGTCTGCCTCTCCGTTCCGTATCCCTGCTATGGCGGCGAATGCTGCCTTCGAGGTCTCCTGCCCCTGAAACAGCGCACCCGATTCAAACAGGAGGCGCATTAGCCCCCTTGTTATCGCCAATTTTCGATGTTCGATTGAGGGATGCGACGAGCCACCCTCCTCAAAGTCGCCTAAATCGAACAAACCGCCGTAAAACTTCTCAATCGCGTCAGGATCCTTGGCGAAGGCCTCAACGAAAGCTGATCCTAGGAAACGGCTCGCCATTAGGTCCGCCTGACATTCGAGGAATCTGTTGAGTCCGAGCGCCTCCTCATTCACATCGCTTCCTTGGTCTCGAAACTGCACCTGATGCCACAATTCGTGAAGCAAAATGAAACGAAGGGCCAACGGTCGATAATTCGGCTCCACGGATTTCAAGCTATCAACAAGAGTTTCTTTTCCCATTTCGATCTGGCCGTCGGGCCGGGATATAATGGTGCCATCTTGCTGCAAGTCCAAAGTCGCATTAACATTCCAAGAGCCATTGACCGATCTCAACGTCTCTACATACAGATTTCTGATCACCTCGTCGGTGAATTCCACAGAAACTGTATCGGCATAGGCAGACGTAGCTGCCATCGCAACCCAATATGCAGCAATGATCGGAGCCGCTATTTTATTCATCGTCAACCTTCGTTATTCTTAGCAATTGCAATGCCGCAACCGTCGCGGTCGAGCAGCCAATTAAACTGATGAAGAAAGCCAGCGTCATTAGTATGAATCTCACCATTAACTCTGATGAATCCCATATATCGTTGGTCCGCCCGATGGCGGAAGCGATCAATTCTTTGCAGGAATACGAAGGGTGTGCGTTGAGGAATTTTGCGCCCAGCGACGTCAGGGTGCTTCCTATGACGAGGCGATCGTCAGCATACGGGCACGACCATACCGCCACCAGAAGAATATAGACCGTCAAGATTCCTATCCCGATAATAAGGGATGTAAGAGAAACCAGAATCCAAGCTCTCCTGTAGCCCTCACTTGCAAACCGGAGACACGCATAAAGAAGCAAAGCAAGAAGTACGGTCATAGAAAATCGCGTTGCCACTAGAACGCTATTTGGCCCAGCATCCAGCCATAGCGATGGAGGCGACAGAAGGAAGCCGCCTACAATCCCCGCGATAAAAAGCCCGAACTGACTAAGAGTTGCCCAGGACTTGCTAAATTGATCTATGAGGCTGCTCATTGGAGTGGACAGTCCGCGTTTAGCGCTTTTTCCCCATTTCCTCCAACATCAAGTTGACGCTTGCAACTGGCCTTGCCTTCCTTGGAGGCCGCGATTGAGTATTTTCCAGGAGGGAGGTCCATCGTTGTTGGGCTGCTGAGCTGGGGAAACGCGAAAAGAGGCTCGGCATTGTCCTCGTAAATGAGCGGGTTCGCTGAAATGATATACCCACTGACTTCTGACCCACTTAGTTTGGTCGAGACAGTCACAGAGACGGCGTACCGAAGGCTATCCAGCGCCAGATTCTTCGTCAAGAATGCCACCTTTAAGCTCAGATCATCGGCAACGGACTGAATAATGGGGATAGTCAAATCGGGCTTGACAGCGGCCTGACCAAGAAGTGATCCGAGCCCCGCGAGGCTAGTGCAGAATGACGCAGGGACACCCTTTGGTGGGCGTGGAAGCAATGACCGAAGCTGAGCACTTTCGTCCACCAATTTGTTACTCAGGGTCTGCAGCTGTACGTTGCCGTCCTCTATATTGTCTTGGAGCGACTGAATAGATTCCTGGATGGGTAGCATCGCTTCAGAAAGTTGGCACTCTGCTTTGGCCGGTAGCGTTACTATTGCGCTCGATAAGCCAAAGATGAACGTGTAGACGGCCCCTTTGTAAGTCATTCCAGCCTCGGTCTATTGATTTGGAGGAGCAGGAAATACGGTGTACCAATACACGAGCCACGCACCATTTTCCTCTGTTAGTAGAATATCGTCAAATACATTGCCATTTGGGTGGGACGAACGGTACCGAACATAATAAAATGTCCCAGTTACCCCGTTCTGCAATTGATCTAATTGTTGGAATCCTTCAACTGATCTACTGGACGCAGCGCCGCCAGACTGTATTCTTGTTGTTCCCACCCAATTGACGAAAACCTTCTTTGGCACTGTAGCTTTATAGTAAGAGGAAGCGTAGTTTTCGTACAGCGCGCCTGCGTCCCCGGCATCTAGGGACCGAACCCAGTTTGCTGCAATTTTCTCTGCGTCAGGATCGCTCGCTTGCGTAAAAGCAGGGTGTCCAGATGCAATCAGAAAGAGTAGACCTGAGACAAGTGCGCAAAGCTGCTTCATCGCCCCCTCCAAGAGATTACGTCTCTGGTTAAACTCGAACGCAATGAGTACTATTCGCTGTTTTTTTGATAGGCGCAAGCTGTGAAGGTCGAACCTGAGGCGACGGCGGCCGTCGCTGCTATTGGCCCGGATGGTTCGGACCGAACCTAGCGAGCATTGGCGGACGGATACAAGAAGTGAACTTTTCTTGTTTCCTGTGAATGGGAGACAAGCGGATCCTCCTAGAGTCATAGTTTGGCCTTCCGCCAACCGGCCCACCATGCTTCCCACTGGGAGCAAAACCGACGCTCGCCTCGGGACGGGTTCACGCGCGTAGCGTCCCGACCCTCTGAACGTCGGCGTTAATTAATTCTTCCTCAGTGAGGTCCGAGGAGCGTCGGCAGAGGCAATCCTGTTAATTTACCTTCCCTGGACATACTCCAGAGACTTTCAGAGACGTGCTTGCGCAGGCATGCCCCTCAGCCCATGATAGATTTGGGTTGGGTAGGCGGACAATAAATGCGTATGATTTCGATGGGCTTCGTCGTAGCCCTTTTGTCAGCTTCTTGTTTAGAGGCTGCGGCACGGCGTCCAAATACTTTTCCCTTGTCGAGTTTGGCGCACTATCAGACCCGCTTAGGTCTAGTCCCGGCTTCGCTGCGAACGCCGCAATCCGACGTCCTTTGGTTGGTTGTATCAAGTCGACCCACAGAGGAAGAGGCTATCGCCTTGGCGCAATCGTATGCTCCGACCCTTGGGCCTACATTGGTCGCGCAAAGCCGCAACGGCGTATTTGCCATTATCGCGGGCACGTTGAACAACGATAGGGCCAGACCAAACCTGAGGACGCTTAAGGAGCTGCACATAGTCCCCCAGGACGCTTTTTTGTCTCGCGGCGAGAGCCTGGATCGCGTGGCTTGGCACTCGTTTCAACGAGGCGATTCCTTGGATTTCATGATGCAACAAGCTTACCGCCAAGTTGTTCAACGCCTACAGGCTGCTATGACGCGGCTTTCGCTCTATGACGGTCCGGTTGACGGCTTGATTGGCCCGTCGACCGTAACTTCCTTCAAGGCGTACAGGGCCAATTTTGGTCTACCTGCAGGCGATCTGCTCACAGAATATGGTCTTGGGGAGATCGAACGTAGCGCTGGAGATGGATTCAGGAACGACCAACAACGAAATCTTGCCCAATCGCTGGGCTTTAGTGATGCTCGGTCATACAGAGAGGCTATGGCAGGCGGATTCCCGTCGGCAAGCATATTTGCGCAGGCAAAGAACTTAGGTTTCAGCACTCAAAGAGAATTTGATGCCGCTGTCTCAGGAGGGTTCCGAAGCCGCGACGAATATCAACGCGCGCAGGCAGCAGGCTTCACATCCGCCGACGATTTCCGTGCAGCGCAGCAATTCGGGATTCAAACCAAAGCCGAATTGGGAGCGTTTCGCGCGTCGGGTTTCACCGACCCCATCGAATTCAGGAACGCAAGTCAAAAGGGCTTCGCGGACAAGGCCTCGTTTGACAAGTCGGAGGCCCGCAGGCTCAAAGCGTCGAAGGCCGCCGCCACCATCTTGCTGTCCGATGCGGAAACATTTCTAAAATTGAATCCGCAGACGTCCAATTTGGTCGAGATCGCTGACAAAGCTGCTGCTCTGAATGCGCAAGTTCAGACGAATTCGGCCGATGCACTAAACGATTCCACGCTTCGCCTAACTAATCTGCTGATGGCAGTTCCAGGCTTTGCCGAATTTTCCGCATCAAGGGACAAGGAACGGTCTCAGGACATCGAAAAACAAAAAGCGCTCATCGTGGCCGAGCTTCAGGGCGACCAGCAGGCGCTCAAGACCTGGATGGCGGCTCATCTCACTTCGAGCAAGCTGCCGTTGGTTGTCAGTGAAGTTAAGGCGCTGAGCGGCGTGACCTCGTCGTCGGATTTGGAGACCCTTACAGAGGCGAGAGACAGCGTTCGGGCTCTTATCGCGACCCAAGGTCTCACGAGTGAGTTGGCAGCCGCACAGGCCCTGTCGCAGGAAGACCGCAACGGCGAATCGCAGGCAGACAATAATCCTGCATTCGCTCTTACAGAGTCGAACAAAGTTCTGCTTAGAGGAGCGCTTGATGACGTTGTTGTCCTCTACAACGCAGGTTCGGCAGCCCCGTCGCTATTGAAAACCCTGTCTGGCCAATTTTCATTTACCAAGAACGAGGCCTGGATTTGTCTATTTGGTGTGGAAAGCACTCCCGCGCTCGAAAAGGCTCTTCAAACGGCGTTCGGCGCGCTAGGCGGAAAGGCTATCCACATTCGCCGCGAATGCGGCCAAGTGGATATCGACCAAGCGGACGTGTTTTTTATCCAGCGGAAGAAGTTCGTTGAATCCAAACCGAGCTTCGCGATTGCGTATCTGGAGGCCATCGAGGCGAAGAGCCTTCGCCCCTTCGATGCGCTAAATTTCGCCGACCTAAAGCGGCGAATTGACCAGGATCAGGCCCTCGCCAGCCAGATTGCGGCTGATGTCGAGAAAGGGTCGAGGATGGGATACGGTGGAATTCTGTTGGATAACAAATCCACCAGGATTTGCGGCGTGATTGATGGAGGACCGCAGGCTCATCTCGCTACCATTGATAAGCTGGCCGAATTTGCATCCATCCCCAAGGCCGATCCACAAATCTCGAACGTTGACGCTGCGTACCAGGATGTACGCCGGGATAAGTGTCGGATCCTTTACGGGTCAACCACGACCCTCAAAGCCGTGACCGAAGCTTTGACACGGGACAGCGTCAATTTTGCCTATGCCCCGATTTGGTTCGAACAGAGTGACCTAGCGGCGGCTCAAGCGAAGTTGGAGCTTGCCCGGCAAGAACTGGTTAAATCTGAAGAAGCAGCGCGCGTTGCGGCCGAGGAGGCAAAGCGCGTTGCGGCCCAACGCCTCAAGGAAGCGCAAAAGACGAAATCGGCGCAAGAGGCAGCTCTGCGTCAGAAGAACGGTCCAGCAGCCACCGCCCTTCTGAACATGTTTTCTGATGGCCTAAGAACGACTGTGCTCGCTGGCCAAGGGAATCAAGTGTCCTCCGCGGTCAATGTCCAAGGGCTATTTCCGGAGTTTGCCCGTTGGAACCAACAACTCGGCCAGGACGCATGGAAGGCGACGGACGTCAGCTCGACGGTCGATGACTATGGTACCGTGAACTGGAAAAGCCGCAATTTGGCAGCCATCCTCATCAAAACCGTCGTCAAGTTGGCGAGCGCCGAACGTGGGGAATACAAAGAAGAATGTTTCGTCTTCGGAGCAGTGATGGATGACGAATTCAAGATGGTGCGCGACCCGTACGAGGCAAGCTGTGGCAACGACACCTCGTCGGACTGGGCTGTCGGCCACGAGCTAAAGAGTCTGTGGGTGGTCAACTAGGGGGGTGAATGGAATATTCTTGGTTGGCTGCGGTGAGGCTGACTCGGCCTTTTGCGAAGGGCTCGGTTTGACGGCTTGCATCCACCGGGATAACGCTTTCTCAGTCAGCGGGGGCTTCAGCGTGAGACAACTTTCATCCTTGCTTGTTTTGACAGTCATTGGCGTGGCAATCTGGACGGGTCTTTCCTATCTCTCGATCACACGATCGATGCCGAAGACACTCCAGAGCATGATCGACCAGAACATTCGCGGCAATCAACTGAAGGTATCCTTTGTCAAGGTTCCGCTTCTGGCGGCCATCCCTCTCGTCGGTCCGGCCAAGACCGAAGGCTACTTTATGATCGAGAGGAAAGGCGGCGGGCAGATTGGCGGGAATTGCGCACTGGAGGCGATCGACTTCGAGCTTCGCGAAGCGGCCAACGATAAGATGACCGTCTGGATCGCTGGCGATGGCATACAGAAGCTTGCGCAGTGCGCGTTGCTGTGAGGCCTGTGGTCCGCGGCAGTTCCTCCCCTGCGCGCGCCACCAATCTTGCGTGAGTTGAATTGGGAGCCAGTAGCGTTTGTCGCACTTCCTTCGAAGAAACCTCGAAAGCATCGACTTCAGGTTCAAGACGAGATTTTTTCAGGGGTGTTCAACCCGAGTTGCTGCAAGGCGGCCAAAAATACGTTCGCGTGGCGCTTTGCAGCCGCGCCGCTAGGCTCGCTGAGCGCTCGAAGGTGCCTTCACTGGCTCGATGCGCGCTGGCGGGCCCTGTATGACCTGAAAAACACCTATCGCGGCGCTGAGGGTGCCCCGGTTTTAAAAGGTGCGGCCGCTCAACGGTTGCCGTGTTGACGCGGCCCGAAGCCCTCAGCCGCCTGCGATCAGATCGCGCATGCGCCGAAACTGCGCATCGTCGATTACGCCATTATCGAGAAGCTTTTTTAGGCGCTCCAATCTGTCGACTGTATCATGGTGCGCTATCTGAATAGTTGACGGATGCATGACCGACGGATTTTCCAATCGCACCCGCTGAACGTCGTTTGTTAGCAGATTCAATCCCGATTCGCCGCCATTGGTCCCAGTTGGGTCATCGGTGATGTGGATCGCTTTGAATGCCCAGATCAGGCAGCCGAGCCACACAATACCCGTACCGGCAAGCGAAGTGCACAGGACGAAAATCAACCATCTGTTTGGATGACCGCGTAGGAAGGCAATGATCGTCGGCAGTTCGTAAATAGTCGCCAGGAGAAGCAAAAAAGTTCCCATGATCCCGTAGCCAGCGGCAGCATCGTCATTAGCTGCATATGCAGAAGTCGACAGCAGAACGACTAGCGTCGCAAACGCCCAAGGCCCCAATCCGAAAAGAAGCCGCGCCGGTCTCATTGTGTGGACAAGGCCCCAGCGCCCATCACATAAACCACGGCGCTTACCAGCCATATCCATAGCGGCGTCAGTGGCGTGGCCGCGACATACCGTCGACGGACGAAATAACCGATGGGCATCAACATGATGAAAGGCAAAAGCCAACGCCGCTGCGGATTGAGGCCAGCGTTGTTGATCGCCTTCGCATCTTTGTAAGTCAGCCAAAGGGTACCGATACCTGACCAAATCGCAGCGCCTCGGGCTTGGTTGTTGTCCCCATAGGGATCAATCCCAGCCGACGCAAAAATGATGTCTGCCGCAAGGAAGATGAGCGGGGTGAAGGCGAGCCACATCGCCCACTTTTCTGTTGGCGGTGACAAAACCGCGCCGCTCGCGGGCACAGCTAACGTTGCCTGCCTGCCCAGAACAATGGGCGCTGTCGCTGGTAGCGGTGGGGATGGAGCTGAGACTGTTGGTAAAGGCGGGGGCCTGACCGGCTGCGGCGCGGCTTCGAGGTGTGTTTGCGATGCAGGCTTCCAATTCGGTCCAAGGTTGGCCGTCCAAACCAGAGCGTTTGGTGGCAGCAAGTGATTGGCGAGCATGGTGTTGAGGTCGCCCTCTGACACTGGGCCGCGTTGCGCGCCACTTTCTTCGTAGTACCAGTCAGGCATAAGTCCTCCCATCTCACCTCGCTGTTACCATCAGCGATTTACATATTATAGTTGATAAACTCAACGTCGAATTTCCCCGATTGCTTTCGCATGGAGATGCGCAAACTGGTCGGGAAGAACTTTGCTCGTTTACGGGCCGCCAGCGGCCTTACGCAGGAGAAAGTGGCTGAACTCGCGAACGTGAGTCAGCAGTACATCAGCGACCTTGAGCGCGGGAAACGCAACCCGACGTTGGAGACGCTGTCTGATCTTGCCACGGCGCTCGGCGTCAGCCATCTCGACCTCGTTAGGCCGTACGAGCTGGAGGAAGGTGACACGGCGAGTGATCCAACGCCCCGATCTTCATCGAGATGAGAAGAGCAGTGACGTGCTCGCTTGATGGCTCGTCCCCATCGAAAATGCCGAGCAGGTAAGTAGCCTTGTCGTGACGCTCAGCATCGTTGCGCGCGGGATAGGCGCACACCGACATGAGAAGTTGGCGTTCGACATCAAACGCGAGATCGAGCGCGCCGGTGTCTTCGGGGCTCACCGCTGACTCGTAGGCCGCGGCGTTTGTTTTGCGCCCCAGCCGACCGACATCTGAATAGGCGGCGCAGTGGGCGCAGATCGCTTGCATCAGGGCAGGTGAAACATCCTCCTGGGTAGGACCAACCAAGGGGACTGTCGGATTAAAGGCACCCTTCCCGCGAAAACCGAGATGGGTCTCATCAACGCGACCGGCAGCCATAGCAGCAACGAACGGCGGGAAAGAGCATCCTTGAGCATCAATACTCCTCCGCACGCATGATCGTCAGAGCCCGGCGCGTCACCTCCGGGTTCGATGGGTCCGGCGAGCCTGACTGCATGTCCGGGCCGTAATAATCGATTTTCCAGAAGAACTTCGCACCCTCCAGATCAATGGCACCGAAATCGTGTTCGGCATGAGGATCGTTGTCGCTGTTGAAGGCTTCGAAAGCTCGCACCGAGCGCAACAGCGCCCGACGTTCGGTTTCGGAAAGCGCGGCAACACCGCTGGTTAGGACAACATGGCCGCCGATGAAGCTGCGGCGGAAGGCATCGTTGAGGCGTCGAATTTCTGGTGCTTTGTCGGTCATCGTTGATCCCGGCTGTTGACGATCAGGCGAACAGGCGTGAACTGAACCGCTCGCGCTCATTCAGCATGCCGGGGGTGCAATAGGGCCAGATGGTGGGTCCGCCGCACGATCACCGGCCAGTCGGGGAAGTCGCGCCACTTCAAGGTGAACAGACCGTCGGCGCTCACCTGGATGACGCGCGCTGGGAACCAACCTTCATCCGCATTTTCGCAGGCCAGCACCAACGAGCCGAACACGATCTTGTCCCAGCCCTCGGGAATAGTCAGGCCTTCGTTCGGATCAGTCGTTTGGTGATCACGAGCGGCCGATGCCTTTTTGCCGGGCTTGGGTTTCTCGACCGCAGACTTCGCAGCTCGGACCGGCCACTCATAGGAACTCGGCAGGTGAGTGGCGATCTTGTCAAACATCGTCGCCTTGACGAAAGGCACAAAGGCTTTTCCGGAGGCGAACACCTTGCCTTTCGGCAGCTTGCCAGCGAGACCGCGCAATTCGTCGTTCGAAGCCCGAAGCGCTGCCATCCCCATCATGCCCGCCGCCTTCTCGGCAACGTCGGTCTCAGCCTCACCGAACCACGAGGCGTGGGCTTTGCCGCTGTCATCGAGGCCTAGGACAATGAGGGCTGGCAAGGCCGTCGAAACTGCAGCGGAAACTGCGGCGTTGGTCATTCAGGTCTCCATAAAGATAAAGGCCCCGAATGGAGCCCCTTTGGTTGAGTTTTTCATCTGATAATCGATGGCGTCGGCGTGGCGCCGTTAAGTGCGAAACCCGGGCACGAGGCCCTGTCACGAGAATGCTCAACAACCCACCTTTTCGGCGTTTCAGTGGTCAAAATCGATCATCTGAATGGCCACATTATATAGGAATAAATGCCTCTTGTCAAGTGATTTCTTAACGGCACCAATGTTTACAGTCGAAAACCTCGCGCTTAGTCCTCCTCGCCCAGCCAGTCGACTGCTTCGTTGGGCTCCGTAGTCGGCTCCAATATTGGTCCGTATTTCTCTTCATGTTTTCTTACCCGCTCTGCTACCTCGGCTGCCCGCCTGTCAGCCACCTCAGCAGGTGTCCGAGCCCTAAGACGTTCGAACGCCTCCGGCCAATCAAAGAACATTTCGCAAATCATTGGATCAGCAGGGCGTCGTGGCGGATGGGGAATTGTGACCTCAACTCTTAAACCAAGGGCCTGCTTGCCGGTCCTGGTTGTCAAGATTCGAGTTTCACCGCCACCATCCTCAACGTTTACCCAGCCTGCCGGAAACGCGTGATCTATCATTAGTTCTATAGCCGTCAGTGAATCCACGGACTCCTCACTGTGCACGCCAAGGAATTTGAAGATAAACGCCAGCATCATATGGGAAGTAATTACCATTCTGTCGTCAACGATCCCGTCCGCTAATGCCCGCACGACGTCGAGATTACTGAGTCCCAGCACATCATATTCCTCCCCGCATGAGCCCTTGATGAGGTCGAAAATCTCTCGGGTACTCTCGGACACAATTATTCGACTTTCAGCTTCGTCGAGGCGGCGTTCCAGGAAATCGAGGAGCGCCGATTGGGTAGTGATCACCTCGAATTTTTCACGGAAATCACTTCCTGTGGTGAGATCGGCAGATTGCTTGGTTGTCGCAGCATCTGAAATTTTATTCGTCATGTTTCCTCTCCATTGTTGGTTGTCGGCTGGGCGATAGGCACAGCCCTTTACCGGCCCGGAACATGCGTTCCAGCGTGGTAGGCTCGACGGTGTGACGTCGGTAGTTGTCTGGATAGGCTCGTCACATGAGGGCCGGCTTATCGGTTATGCACCCCTATCCAAGGCCGGGGTTGTGGATGGCTGGCATAGTTCGATGATACTAATCATGCCGAGCGAACGGCCAAGGGACCGCGGCACCGTATCCAGGCCTAGCTGTTCTAAAAATGGAGGTCGTCGAGGAACTACCGCTCGGCCTTGTCGGCACGATGGGCTTCCATTTCCGAATGTGTCCGGGGAAGAACGAACATCGCATCGGCTCCAACTCGAGGGGTCTTAATGCCTTTGGTGCCGTAGTCGACGACGAATGATAGATCGTGAGTTATGGGCTGCGAATCCAAGCACCACAGTGGGCGGGGGGCATATCCCGAATATCGCTGCTGCTCGTTGGTAAAATGGTCGTCGAGCGTTTGCGTTATCCCCGTGTCTGGCGGCATTACGGCGATGACGTGGATGTGTCGCCCATCGTTGTTCACAATGTCGCGGAAGTTGTCTTTATCGTATTTGAAAACTGGATAGTCGGGAGTGCAAATCCAAAGCGGCATTTTGTGGATGGGCACATTCTTGGGCTTCTTGAAACAACGTGTCAAAATCTGCGAAAAAACCTTTTCCACCGTTTTCCGCATCTCTATGTCGACGGTCGCCGGTGAACCGTTGAGGTGGTTGAACTGGAAGGTGAGCAACGTCGGTTCCCACCCGCAGTCGACACGCTCTTGGACCATTAGGGTGTATCCGAACGTTAGATCCTGTACGATTTTCGGTGTCAGCTCTATAACCATCGTCTCCTCCTTGGATTGGTTGGTTGTGAGTTGGGGTTGTCTTCCATTGCCGGGTGTCTTCCCGTTGTCGGTGGGGGTCGGTGGCCTGCCCTCCAATATCGTGGTTGCGGTAGCTGCTTCAGCCGGTCTCAAATCGCCTCCCACCGACGAACACAGCCATATGCGGGTCCATCTGGAGCCGACATTGAATGGCGTGAAGAACAGGGCGGCTATGCGTGGCGATTCCGCGCGTGGCGTGACTGTTCGATGTTCGACAATTGGGATTGGGCCGAGGTGGCCTTTAGGCCTTTACCGGCGCTCTGATCAAAAGCTCGTCACCTGTTGGCGTCGCCGCCACGGGGTGCTTTCGGACCGTCCGAACATCAACGATAGCTCAAGCGAACGTGCGGCCGCTTGAAAGAAAGATACCTGCGCAAATATTTGGTCACGGTCAGCGGCATGCTCTATCGATTCCGCCCTTGAAGGCCACCGGAACTTCGGACGGTCCGAAGATGCGGCCGGTGACTGCAACGTTGGAAAATACCGCTTCAAGCCAAACAGCCGCATGCGATATGCCTGCGGCTGCCCGAAAGTTCTAGTCGCTATCTTGGTCGAGCGAAGCTTCCGTAACCGCAATGTGGCAAACTGGGCCCTCAAACCGGATCTGACCGCGTAATATGATCGGGCGGTCAGTGGGCAGACGAAGGACGGCTCGGGTGTTACCACTCAAGATAGCGTCAAGCGTACCATCGAGCCATCTCTCGGACTTAACCTGAACACCGCGATTCGATGGGAATGACGGAACCGGTCGTTCGGGCGGGTCGATGTAGTTGTCATCGTCAAAGTCAACTACGTCATCATCTTGAAGCGGCGGCGTCGGTGGTTTGGGGCGGGCGATAGACCCGCTCAAGGCCGGGCGTCGCTTTGGAGAATCGTCCGACGCGCTGGCCTCGTCAGCATTATCGCTAACGGCCCTTGCAGTATCGGCGCGTTCTGCAGCAAGTTTCTTAAACCCGCCTCGGGCGACTATTTCTGCTGGAAGATCGTCGATCTCAATCCCTTCATCGAGGAGCGGCTCGACCGCGCGCCGATAGAAGCTTGCATCCTTGGCGGCATCCGCTCATACCAAAAATCCACCGGAAGACGTAGTGGAGAACGTCAACGCGATCTCCTGAATGCGGCGGGTTCTTGGCATTGCTCCAACGCGGTTCGTTGATGAAGACATGCCACGCGCCAGGCCCGCCTCCACGGATCGCCTGCGCTATAGCGCATGCTTCAGCAACACTTTGGCGCAGCACTACGTTGTGAAGAGCGGTGCTTGTTTTGACAACCGCAGCGATTTGATCAAGCCGATCAGCAAATGACTTTGCCGGCGGTTTGTTGCGGCCTATCACTGCGCGCGGCGGACCTTTTCTGCTGGGCATCCTACACCTCCCCGCGCGGGAGGTTGGCAACCAGAGCCGCAATATCTGCGGCCTTCCAAACCGTAACTTTTTTGGAAAGCTTGAACGGTGCGGGGTAGCGTCCATCTCGGACACCTTGCCAAAAATGCGACTTGCTAATCGGAAGAGGGCCTTTGGGTGCCAAAATCGCAGAAAGGCGAAGAAGGCGTTCAGGTTCGTTTGGTATGGTCATCACTGTCTCCTATGGCCCTGGATTGGGCGAGACAGTGCTAGAAAGATTGACGGGATCTTTGGCCGATATCGGTTACATCAAACCGAAACCGGCCTTAGTCATCCTTGGGTGCAATTGGTCTGTTGGACGCGTAGTTGCGGTATTGAAATGTCTGGGCATATTCCAACTCTGAAGCGGCCTCCTTCAGCCAACCGCCAATAGCATCGTCACCTAGACCCAGCCCAAGGGCGTTTAAATCGGCCTCAATTCGCTCACGGGCTCCTGGCCTGCCCACGGTTGCGTGGCCATAGCGTGCGATCGCCATTCCCAAAACAATCCGAAAGAGCGATTTCCTGGCCTTTGGCGCTATTTTGCTAAAATCCTCACCGCGCCAGCCGGCCAATTCCGCTTGCGCAGTTCTCAGATCAACTAACAGCTTGTCTCTTTCTTCGACCACTTCCTGATAGCGCCTCTCCCACATGCGAGCATCTGAAACGACGTTGGGCAGATCGAGCTCTGGAGGTAGCTCAAGGCCATTGCTGTCAGCCCATTCGATAAACGGTTCTTTTCGCATAGGTTCGCTAAGGTCGCCAACTCGGACTGCCCGGCTGATATGGTCATGCCTTGCGCGGTAGCCCATAATGAACGGGGATCGCGTCGCGAAAGGACTCTTGAGCTTATCAAGCGAAACCTTTTCGGGGTCCTTGCCAAAGGAAAGCGCTACCGCCTCGTCGACGCTCCACGTCGGAAGGCGGCTCCATCGCTGAAAATCAGCCTTGGCGTCTGGTTTGGAATAGAACGCCCAAATGTCATATTCGGGCCGAAGCGGATTGGTCTTCTCTTGCTCGGCTAAGAACGCTTTCTCGGCAAGAGGTCCGATTTCGTCTTCATGCATGTCTAAGAGACGGCCTCGGTACTCCTGCACTTCATCCAAAAACTTACGCCATATCTCCCGCTCTCGCTCGTCTTCCGTCCCCTGAATTGTCGCTGCCCAAGCCTCAACGTGGCTTCTTTCGGCTTCGTCTGGCCACATCGCCTTTATAGAAAAACGTGATCCGTCCCGAACCGCGTCCACTATCACGTCGCTTATATCCGACGCACCGACGTTTGCTTTGATTGCGGCGTCCAGCTTCTCTTCAAAAGCCGGCTTGAACGCCGGATACTCCGCCCTTAGAGCTAGTCGGACCATCTCTTTCGACCGGCCTGTCAATGGCAACATATTTATCATCCAACGGGTCTGAGAACGTCAGGCTGTTGAGGTGAAATCAGCCCACTCCTGCATAAGTTCACGGCGCCTTTCCAACAAGTCACCACGTCGGTAAGCCGCCTCGACTTTGTTGGCAATCGTATGTGCCAAAGCCATTTCTACAACCTCACGAGGAAAACCGGTCGTTTCGGCGGCCCAATCGCGAAAGGCGGACCGAAAGCCGTGGGGAGTTGCCGCGATCTTCATACGCTTGAGAATCGCCAGAAAAACCATGTTGGACATAGGTTTCTCCAGCGATTGTCCGGGAAACACGTAGTCACTCTCTCCCGCCACAAGCTTTGCCCTCGCCAACAGATCTTGGGACTGGGTACTGAGTGGAACCCTATGAATTCTCTTGGCCTTCATTCGCTCTGCGGGAATTATCCAAACCTTGGCTGTCAGGTCCACCTCTACCCATCGGGCAAGCAGTACTTCACTGGTCCTGGTCGCGCTCAGGATAAGGAATTCGAAAGCGAGCTTCGCATCCCCATTTGAGCGCTTCAATTTCGCGACAAATTTCCCCACCTCGACGAACGGAAGAGCCGTGTGGTGCCTGTCTGTGTCAATCTGCTTCGGCAGACCTCGGCTCACACCCTCAACGGGATTATCGCCGGAGCGGTGACCCGCTGCCTTCGCCCAGTCCATGACAGTGCTTATTCGCTGGCGAACCCGCCTTGCCGTCTCCGATTTGGTCAACCAAATCGGAGACAAAACTCGCAGGACGTCGGGCGTCGAAATGGCGTCCACCCGGCACTCGCCCAAGATGGGGTAGGCATATTGCGTCAACGTGTTGATCCATTGTTTGGCATGCTTTGGATTCTTCCAGCTGATCTCGTGTTCAGCATGCACGGTCTCGGCGGCTACCCTGAAAGTTGGCACAATCGTACGAGCTTCGCGTCTGGTGGTGAGCGGATCTCCACCTTCGCGAGCAATCTTGCGATATGCCTGCGCCGCCTCCCTTGCGTCAGCGAGCGAAGTGACTGAGAGGCCCCCTAAACCAATGTCGCGCCGCCGGCCTTGGACGACGGTTCGAAGCAACCAACGTTTGGCTCCCGATGGATCAACTACGAGATAGAGGCCATTCCCGTCAGAATACCGGCCAGGCGCCTTGATCTGCTTGACCTGTAACGCACTGAGCGCTTTGTCCGGATGCTTCCCAGTATTTTTCAAGGGTTCGCCAAACTATTTACCCCACATTTCAACCCACATCGTATCGCGGATTTCACCGCATTTCAATGAACGGCTGTGGACAATGAAGAAGTGAGCGCCTTCGCTAGATGATTGTTTTAAAACAAGTTATTGGACATCCTTGGACAAGGCTGGACTCAGGCTCGGCTGACGCTCTCTCCGCCAGTTAAATCTCTGTCCAACCCGGAGACATGGGTAACAGATTGTACTTAAGACATGGGTGACAACCTCGTGCCGAACGGGTTGTCGATGGTCTGCAAGGTCCTCTGT
>NZ_JAMYRK010000090.1:0-18266 GCF_040321335.1 Mesorhizobium sp. M0437 | reverse complement strand
ATCCCGCCGGCGGTCTTCGCTTCGGACTCGACGCGGCGAACGACCACGCGGTCATGCAGCGGCCGGAAATTCGACTTTGCCATTTTTGGATTTCCTTGGTGCGAATGTTGAACGGTTCTCCGTTGCCGGAGCGTGCTTAGCACTCAGCCGAAGCGAGTGCTAACGCGGCAATGAGATAAGCCGCATGCTCCTGCTAGTCAAGACGGAAGAGCAAAGAGAAAAGAGCAGACAGCAAAGAGAAGAGAGTAAAGAGCGTGTAAGCATCGAGCCTTTTATGTGAACAATGTCGGGTATCAGACATATATGGGGCGGCTCACCCTTTGTATTTGAGCTTTATTCAGATGGCACGAATGATGCAACGGGTGATGCATTTGATCTCATCCAGAGGCTCGCACGGGGTCGTGCTGCGTCAGCTCGGTCATGTCGAGCTTCAGAAGGCCATTTTGGCATTGGTTCTGTTGCCCTATCGCCATTCATGACCAGTCCTGCGCGCGTGAGCCGGCCGGCTAGATTCCAACCACGAGAGCGCCGCCGCTGAGACCCGCACCCGCCGCCGACAGAAGGATTTTCTCTCCAGGCTGGAATGGCTCCGTCTGGTTGGCGAGCGAGAGCGACAGCGGGATCGTCGCGGCCGAAGAGTTGCCGTATTCGGCAATCGTCTTGACAATTGCTTGGTCCGCGATGCCGAGGTTCCTCCCGACCGCGTCGAAAATCCGAGTATTGGCCTGATGCGGCACGAACCGGCCGAGATCGTGTGGCCGCACTCCGGCAGCGGCTAGAGCGCTTGTCGAGCAATCGGTCATCATCTCCACGGCCATTGCGAACACTTCGCGGCCGTCCGTCATCCTCATTCGGGTTTGCGCGAGATCGAGGTCACCGTGGAACGGCTTGTTGCTTCCTCCTGCGGGAATCTGGATCAGCCCGTATCGCGAGCCGTCCGAATCCACCGAGGCACCGAGAATGCCCCGATCAGCATCATCGCACTGACCGATCACCAGGGCGCCGGCGGCATCGGCAAACAGGACCGAGCTTGCGCGCTCGGCTGGATTGATGCGGCGGCTGAGGATGTTGGCGGCGATAACAAGGCTCGCTTTGCCGTGCAGGCGGGTAAATCCGTCCGCGAACATGAGCGCGTAGATGAAGCCGGCGCAGGCGCCGGTCAGATCCACCGCGCCTGCGCGGCCAAGGCCAAGCTTGTGTGCGACCAGCGGCGCGCTGGGCGGCAGAAGATGGTCGGGCGTCGAGGTGGCAAGCAGCAGCAGACCGATGTCGTGGCGCGCAATGCCGGCGTTCGCCAGCGCCATGTCGCCGGCCTGCGCAGCAAGACCAGACAGCGTGTCTTCGTCGGTTGCCCAGAAGCGCGACCGTATCCCGGTACGCCTTTCGATCCAGCCTGGATCAAGACCGAGATTGCTCTCGATTTCGGCATTCGCCACCTTTCGCCCAGGCGCATGATGGCCAAATCCGAGAATGCGCGACGACTTGCTCATGGCCTGGACCCGAAGCGTTCGCCCGCCTCCTCAATGGCGTCATAGAGTCGCTCGAGCTCGTCGCCGGTGATGCAATAGGGTGGCAGAAAGTAGAGGACATTGCCGAGCGGGCGCACAAGTAGCCCTCGCTCGAGGAAGAAAGCGCGCAGTTTCGGTCCGATCTCGGCGAGATAACCTGCGGAACCGGTTCGCAGGTCGAGCGCCGCGATCGTGCCGGTCGCCCGGCAGTCGGTGAAGAAGCTGTTGTCGCGAAAGCGTCGAAGCCCGGTGGCCTGCATTGCGCTCAAGGCCGCAATGCGCTCGGCCACCGGCTCGTCCCGCCAGATCTCGACATTGGCAAGTGCTGCCGCGCAGGCAATCGGGTTGGCAGTGTAGGAGCTCGAATGGAAAAACGTCTTCTTCCGGTCCTCGGAATAATGAGCCTGGAAGATGACATCGGTGGCAAGCGTTACGGCCAGCGGGATGGCGCCGCCGGTCAGGCCTTTCGAGGTGCACAGGATATCTGGAGAGATCGATGCCTGCTCGCAGGCGAACATGGTTCCGGTCCGCCCCCAGCCGGTCATCACTTCGTCGGCGATCAGCAGCGTGCCGGAGGCCTCAGTGATCTTCTTCAATTCGGCCAGAACTGAAGCCGGATACATCAGCATGCCGCCGGCGCCCAGCACCAGCGGCTCGACGATTAAGGCTGCGGCTCGTCGATCGCGGGTCACAGCCTCTAAACGATCCAGCGTCTCCTGCTCGCGCCCCGCTGCCGGAAAGGGGATGGTGTCGACCTCGAACAGCAAGGGTTCGTAGGCGGCGTTGAACACGCCACGCGCACCGACGCTCATCGTGCCGATCGTGTCGCCATGATAGCTGTGATCCATGACGACGATGCGCGAGCGTGGGGCGCCGATGTTGCGGAAATAACTGAGTGCCATCTTCAGCGCTACTTCGACCGAGGTCGAGCCACTGTCGGAATAGAACACCCAGTCGAGTCCGGCGGGAGCGAGTCCGACAAGCGCCTTGGCCAAGCATTCGGCAGGCTCGTGCGTGAAACCTGCGAAGATGATCTGGTCGAGGCTCGAGGCGGTCGTCTCGATTGCCTTCATAATGCGGGGATGGCGGTGGCCATGGGTGACGACCCACCAGGAGGAAATGGCGTCCAGGATGCGGGAGCCGTCGGCCGTGTGGACATAGGCGCCTTCCGTCAGGACGATTTCAGGGATCGCCGGCTCGAGCGCGTGCTGGGTGAAGGGATGCCACACACGGGATTGCGTCATCATTCGCCTCCGGCAATCAAAGCGAGGTCGAAGCCGGCAATCATCGCTTGTCTCAGCGTTTTGTCCGTCAGCGGATCGAGGTGCGGCAGCCTGCCGAGTTGCGGCACGTCGCCGAATTCCACGATCGTCCGTTGCGTATCGGTCATCTCATCGCCGATGAAGGCGATGCCAGCCAGCGGGATAGCGCGCGCCCGCAGGGCTTCGATCGACAGCAAGGTGTGATTGATTGTTCCGAGCGCGGTGCGGGCGCACAGAATGACCGGCAACTGCCATTGCTCGAATATGTCGATGAACCTTGTCCGGCGGTTCAGCGGCACCATCAGCCCGCCGGCGCCTTCGATGACGAGCGGTGTCGGCAGGACCGGAAACGAAAGATCGGCAGCCTCGATCGAAACGTCGTCGATTTCGGCCGAACGATGCGGCGAAAGCGGGCTCTTCAAGCGGTAGGCTTCCGGCAGCACGCGCCCCGACGGCAGCCCGGCAAGTCGCGCAACCGCCTCGCTGTCGGTCTCGCCGTCGAGGCCCGATTGCACCGGCTTCCAGTAGAAACCGTCAAGCAGGCCGGCAAGCCCGGCCGAAAACACCGTCTTGCCAATTCCGGTGTCTGTTCCGGTGATGACGATGCGCTTGGTCATGTCGCCTCCGGTCATGTCTGGGCCAACACCTCGACGAGCGCCTCGAGCATGGCGGAAATGTCGGCTTCGCCGATATTGAGCGTCAGTGAGATGCGCAGCCGCGACGTGCCCTCGGGCACGGTCGGCGGACGAATGCCGCGTATGTCGAAGCCGCGGGCCTGCAGGCGCGCCGCCACTGCCATGGTGCGCCTGACATCGCCGATCACCAAGGGCTGGATCTGAGAGCCACTTGGTATCACGCCGCAGCGATCGACCAATTGGCGGCCTGCGAGGGCAACGCGTTCATGCAGCTGAACACGCCGCATAGGCTCGTCGGCGAGCATTGCGAGCGCTTCGCGCGCCGCGACCGCCATCAGCGGCGATGGCGCGGTGGCGTAGATGAATGGCCGGCAACGGTTGATCAGATACTCGCACAGTGTCCTCGGCCCGGTCACGAGCCCACCAGATGCGCCGAGCGCCTTGCCGCAGGTGTGGAGCGCGACGATGTTGTCGCGGCCCTCGAAAGCGGCGGCCAGCCCCCGGCCGTCCGGTCCCCAGACGCCGGTGGCATGCGCCTCGTCAATGACGATGAATGCGTCGTGCCGATCGGCAAGCGCGACCAGGCTCTCCAAAGGCGCGCAATCGCCATCCATGCTGTAAAGGCTTTCCACCGCGATCCAGACGCATCCCATGCCGCCTTCGGCGCGCCAACACGTGATCGCATCCTCGACAGCATCGACGTCGTTGTGCGCGGCCAGCTTGAACTCGGCACGTCCGGCCTGTGCCCCCTCATGCATGCTGGCATGGGCGAACTGGTCGAGGATCAAAAGGTCGCCCTTCTGCGGCAGCGCCGTCAGCAGAGCGAAGTTGGCGATGTAGCCGCTGCCGAAGAACAGCGCGCGGTCGGCTCCGAAGAACATCGCCGCGTCTGCCTCGAGCTGCTCGTGTTCCGGCGCATTGCCGCGCAACAGCCGCGACCCGGTGGCGCCAGCCGGCGTGCCACGCGCAATCGCCGCCGCAACCGCTTCGCCAAGTCTTTTGGAGGTGGCAAGCCCGAGATAGTCGTTCGACGAGAAGTCGAGCCCGGCGCGCGGCTTGAGCGTCCGCAGCCGGTCCTTGCGCGCCAGTCCCTGCAAGGTCGCCTCATAGCGGGCAAGCGGTGCCCCGTTCATTGCGCCTCGAGGTCCATCGGCTCGATGCCGAGGCGCCGGAACAGCAGGGTATCCTTGTCCTCGCCGGGATTGTCCGCCGTCAGCAGCGTGTCGCCGACGAAGATCGAGTTGGCGCCGGCAAAAAAGCACAGCGCCTGCATCTCGTCGGTCATGGCCGTGCGGCCGGCGGAAAGACGGATATGCGATTTCGGCATCATGATGCGTGCCAGCGCGATCACGCGCACGAATTCGATCGGCTCGATGGGCTTGGCGTCGGCAAGCGGGGTGCCGGGGATCGGGATCAGCATGTTGATCGGAACGCTTTGCGGATGTTCCGGCAGGTTGGCCAGCGTCACCAGCATGCCGATCCGGTCCACCGGCTCCTCGCCCATGCCGACGATGCCGCCGCAGCAGACATTGATGCCGGATTGGCGAACGTGCTCGAGCGTCTCGAGCCGCTCCGCAAAGCTCCGCGTGCTGATGATCTCGCTATAGTAGCGTTCCGACGTATCGATGTTGTGGTTGTAAAAGTCGAGACCAGCCTGCTTCAGTCGAGCGGCTTGCTCAAGATCGAGCATGCCGAGCGTCATGCAGGTCTCCATGCCCAGCGCCTTGACGCCTTCGACCATCGCCACCACCGCATCCATGTCGCGCGCCTTGGGGTTTCGCCAGGCCGCGCCCATGCAATAGCGGGTTGCGCCGGCGTCACGCGCTTTCTTCGCCTCGACGATGACGCGCCTGACCTCCATCAGCTTCGACGCCTTCAGGCCGGTCTCGTGATGCGCCGACTGGCTACAATAGCCGCAATCCTCCGGGCATCCGCCCGTCTTGATGCTGAGCAGCCGGCTGAGCTGGACCTTGTTTGGATCGAAATTCTGGCGGTGCACGGTTTGCGCGAGGAAGAGGAGATTGTTGAAGGGGGCATCGTGAAGTGCCTGAGCCTTCTCCAGGGTCCACGCTCCAGGGTCAGGGGATTGAGCCTGTGGCGATGTCTGCGTTGGACTGGCTGTTTGCATGTCCATGCTGTTCTCCGGTTCTGCCTTGCTTTGCTGTCTGATTGATGACGATCGGAAAGGACAGTTGATTCGATCCTGTTCGTTCCTCAGGCAATCATGAGTCCCAATAGTCGAGGCCGATATCCAGGATCGGCGCGCTGTGGGTCAGTCGGCCGACTGAAATCAGATCAACGCCGGTCGCGGCAATCGCTCGCGCTGTATCGGATGCGATCCCGCCAGAAGCCTCGGTGATAGCACGGCCGCCAACGATTGCGACGGCGCGGCGAAGATCGGCGAGGGACATGTTGTCGAGCAGAACCGCATCGGGAGCGAAGCCAAGTACCTCCTCCAACTGGGCCAGCGTATCGACCTCGACCTCGATCTTGACGAGATGACCGGCCCGTCTTCGTGCTCGCTCGAGCGCCGGGCGAACGCCGCCTGCGATGGCGATGTGGTTGTCCTTGATCAGAATTGCGTCGTCGAGGCCGAAGCGGTGATTGGATCCGCCACCTGCGCGCACCGCATACTTTTCGACTGCCCGCAATCCGGGCGTCGTCTTGCGCGTGCAGACGATCTTCGCGCCATATCCACGAACCGCAGCGACGATCGATGCCGTTGCTGTAGCGATGCCGCTCAGATGGCACAAAAAATTGAGTGCCGTCCGTTCGGCTGTGAGAATGGCCCGGGCAGGGCCAACCACTGATGCAATGACCTCTCCATCCATGACATTGGAGCCGTCTGCCCGCTCCACCGAGATTTCGATATCAGGATCAATCAAGCGGAAAGCGAGCATCGCCAGATCGAGGCCGGCGACAACTCCGGACTGGCGCGCCGCCAGCACGGTTCCCGCTTGGCGTTCCTTCGGGACGATGGCCTCCGTGGTCAAGTCGCCGGCTCTGCCAAGGTCTTCAAGAAGAGCTGCCCTTACAAGCGGCTCAAGCATGACCGTGGGAAGCGGTGAGAGCGTCATCACTTTGCCCCTTCGAGGCTTGGCGAGTGTCCGAGTTCCCGCGCAGCGGCCAAGGCGGCTTCGAGGGTGATTTCGGACCGTCGGGCGACAGTCGCATGATGAGGAAAGTCTGTCCGGTAATGAGCGCCGCGGCTTTCTTCGCGCAACAGGGCGGCAACCGCGATCATCAGCCCGGCAGCCGCCGGATCCGAGGCCGCGTCCTTGCTATCGGCGAGCGGCAATAAGGCACGTGCGGCTGCTTTTAAACCTTCACCATCCCGGACGATGCCGAGTGCGCGCGACAGGAAAACACGCACCGGAATCGGAGCGGGCGATGGGTAAACGTCCGCAAACGCAGGCTTTGTTCTGCGAGCAGGCGTTCCGGCGACACTTTCAGCGACCCAGCGCGCGCACACGACGGCCTCGGTCAAGGAATTGCTGGCGAGCCTGTTGGCGCCATGCAGTCCTGTCGAAGCGACTTCGCCGCAGGCCCACAGCCCCTTGACGGAGGTCCTACCGGAGCCGTCCACGGCAACGCCACCCATGTGGTAGTGTTGGGCCGGACGAATGGGGATGAGATCGCGCGCGGGATTGATGCCGGCTCCACGACAGGCTGATGCGATTGTCGGGAAGTGTCGAGCAAATTCCGGGCCAGGCCGTTGCCGCGCGTCGAGAAAAACACGGTGGCCGTTGGCAAGATGGTTCCAGACGGCGCGCGCCAAGACATCACGAGGCGCGAGTTCCGCCCCTGGCACGCTCTGGAGAAAAGCCTGGCCGGTTTCGTCGATCAGGGCAGCACCTTCGCCGCGGACGGCCTCGCTGAGCAGCACCATAGGGCGTTCCGGGCCGTCAAGCGCGGTCGGGTGGAACTGGATGAACTCGAGGTCGGCAAGGACAGCTCCAGCGCGGGCCGCAAGCGCCAGGCCCTGTCCACAACTGCCCGAAGGATTCGTGGTGTCGAGAAACAGTCCCCCGATCCCACCGGTGGCGAGGACGACCCGCCGTGAGCCGAAGAAGACAGGTCCTATCGAACCGCTCGCCCAGACGCCTCGGATCGCATTCTCTCGCACCGCCAGCCGGCGCGCTTCCGCGCCCTCCACGACAACAATCGACGGAGTGGAACGCACAGCCGCGATCAGGGCACGCATGATCTCACGCCCGGTGCCGTCACCATGCGCATGAACGATGCGACGTCGGCTGTGTGCGGCCTCCAATCCGAGGCACAGTGATCCTTGCGGCGTACGGTCGAAGGGAACCCCAAAGCCCGCAAGCCCCTCTATCGCCTTGGGCGCGGCTTGGAGGATGCGGCTCGCCACGTCTGTGTCGCAGAGACCATCCCCGGCGGCAAGCGTATCGGCCAGGTGCAGTTCCGGATCGTCGTCTTCGCCGAAACTTGCAGCCAGACCACCCTGTGCCCACGTGCTCGAATTGTCAGCTCCCAGCAGCGTCCTGGACAGAAGCAGCACCGGCTCCGGCGCCAGTTGAAGCGCGGTCATCAGTCCGGCGATGCCGCCGCCGATGATGATGGGCCGCCCGAAGAAGCTGCGGACATCGGCGCTCAAATTGCCAGCATCCGTTCGACCGCAAGCCGCGCGCGCCCGGCGATCCCGGGTTCGATGGTTACGATATGGTGGTTCTGCTCGAGCGCCATGCGGATGTTGGCAAGCGTGATCCGCTTCATGTGCGGGCACAAATTGCAGGGCCGGATGAACTCGACCTCTGGGTGCGCTAACGCGACGTTGTCGCTCATCGAACATTCCGTCATCAGCACGACACGTGCCGGCCTTTGCCTTTCGACATAGTCGGACATGGCAGCGGTCGAGCCGGAAAAATCTGCTTCAGCCACGACGTCGGGCGGGCATTCGGGATGCGCGAGCACGATCACGCCGGGATGGCTTTCGCGCAACTCGCGGATGTCGGCCGGTGTAAAGCGCTCATGCACCTCGCAATGCCCTTTCCAGGCGATGATCTGCACATCGGTCTGGGCGGCGATATTCTGGGCCAGATATTCGTCCGGCAACATGATCACCTGGGGAACGCCAAGGGATTGGACGACCGCCTTGGCGTTGCCGGATGTACAGCAGATATCCGACTCGGCTTTCACTTCGGCCGACGTGTTGACATAAGTGATGATCGGCACGCCGGGATAACGCTGGCGCATCAAGCGCACGTCTTCTGCCGTGATCGATTCCGCCAACGAACAGCCTGCCCGCAGGTCGGGAATGAGCACCGTCTTTTGCGGATTTAGCAGCTTGGCCGTTTCGGCCATGAAATGTACGCCGGCTAGCACGATGACTTGCGCCTCGATCGTCGCAGCCGTGCGGGCCAGTGCCAAGCTGTCGCCGACGATGTCGGCCACGCAATGGAAGATCTCGGGGGTCTGATAGTTGTGCGCCAGGATGATGGCGTTGCGCTCGCGCTTCAGTGCAAGGATCGCCTCGATATCCTCGACGAAAGCCGGCCATTCGATCGGCGGGATCACTCGTCGGACGCGCTCGTAGAGAAACGCGGTCGCAGGCAGCATGGCGCTCATCGACCCCTCCAGCTTATACTCTAGTTGAAAATAACCAGCATATACTTGCTGTGAGTATAAGCGATGTCAACCCCGCGCCAGCGGCAATTTTGTCCCGGCGATGACCCTCTCGTCGAGAACGGCGTGGCGGAACCGGTAAAGCTTCGCTGGCCGGCCGCCGGTCTCCGCGGTTGCCTCTCCGGTCTCTTCGACCAGCTCCTGCTGCTCGATCAGCCGGCGAAAGTTCGGCTTACGCACGAGCCTGCCGGCAAGCGCCTCCACGGTTCGCTGCAGCTGCAAAAGCGTGAAGACCGGCGGCATCAGCTCAAAGACGACCGGCCGGTATTTGATCTTGGAGCGCAGCCGCGCAATGCCGGTCGCCACGATGCGGCGATGATCGGCGACCATGGACTTGCTAGGCACCAGCGGAGGCAGCGTCGCGTCCCGTCCGCTTCCGGCCTCTTGGACCAGGCCTGCTTCGTAGACTAACTCATAGCGTTGAAGCGTGAGTTCCTCGTTCCAAAGGCGGTCGTCGAAGCCGAAGGCTATCGTCGCCCGCTGCCAGCGTTCACGTCGCGTGGCCGCGTCGCTGACGCCGTCTGCCCATTCAATCAGGCGCGGTCGCAGAACGTCCAGCACGACCGGAGGCGTGCCGGAGCGGTGGTCCTCCCATGGAAAATATTCATACCAGCTCTGCCAGCCGCACTTGGGCGAGCCAGCTGCCTGTTCCTTGCGGGTCAATGCGAGATAGCTGATGGAGATGACGCGCTGCTGGCGCTCGGCGCCGATGCGATCCCGATCCGCGAAGGTGTAGAGTTGCTCAATATACCCCAGCGGATGGCCGGTCTGCTGCTCGACCCACCCCCTCAAACCGGATTGCAGCGATCGGTGCTCAAGCGCAAATGGTCCGGAGGGCAGGGTGTCCGCCTGGCCGATGGTGAGGACACAGGGTTCACTGTCGTTTACGGCGACGACAAAGGCGATCAGGTCCACTTTGACTTCGTCGGCCTTGACGGCGGCTCTGTCTTTCCTGGGTCCTTTTGCCTGATCGTCCATGTTCGCGAAAGTGGTTGGCCAGCTCGGGAGCGCCTGAATCGATTTAAGTGTAAGCGCGCCTGTCCGCACGTCAACACCGCACAGCTGCACGGCCATTTTTAGCTCTTCGCACTTGCACAAAAATGTGGCAAACGCGACACCCGCGGTTGGTAACGTTGGGGAAGGAGGGTCCATTGAGTGCGTTTGGTGACACCAAGGCGATCACACCGCCGGATATTCGTTCGCGCAAAGGTGGGACGCCGCTCGTCTGCCTTACCGCCTACACGACGCCAGTCGCCCGGCTTGTCGATCCCCATTGCGATGTGGTGCTGGTCGGCGACAGCGTCGGCATGGTTCTCCACGGCCTGCCCTCGACGCTCGGTGTGACGCTGGAGATGATGATCACGCACGGCCAGGCCGTGCGCCGTGGCCTCGAGCAGGCGCTGATGGTCGTCGACCTGCCGTTCGGTTCCTTCGAGGAAAGCCCCGAGCAGGCTTTCCGCAATGCCGCGCGCGTCATGGCCGAGACCGGCTGCGCGGCCGTCAAGCTCGAAGGCGGCGAAACGATGGCAGAGACGATCGGCTTCCTCGCTGCGCGCGGCGTGCCGGTCATGGCCCATGTCGGCTTGACGCCGCAGGCGATCAACACCATCGGTGGCTACCGCGTGCAGGGCAGAGGCGGGGATGCCGAGCGCATCAGGCGCGACGCGCTTGCGGTGAGCGAAGCGGGCGCCTTTGCGGTCGTGCTGGAGAAGGTTCCCGAGGCGCTCGCCCGCCGGATCACCGGGGAGGTGGCGACCCCGACCATTGGCATCGGTGCCTCGGCAGCCTGTGACGGCCAGATTCTCGTCGTCGACGACATGCTGGGCCTCTTCGGCGACTTCCGGCCCAAATTCGTCAAGCGCTATGCTGAACTGGGGGAGGCCGCTGCGGCTGCGATCGCGGCCTATGCGCGGGAAGTGAAGGAGCGCCAGTTTCCGGCCGCCGAGCACGTGTTTGCCGATGCGCCCAAGCCCGCCGACGGGGACGCCACCAAGAGCGGAGAAGCAGCGTGAGCGTGCCGATTGTCAGGAGCGTTGCCCAGCTTCGCCAAATCGTCGCCGCATGGCGCCGCGAGGGCGTGAGGATTGCCGTCGTGCCAACGATGGGCGTCCTGCATGAGGGCCATCTCAGCCTGGTGCGCGCGGCACTCGTGAAGGCCGACCGGGTGATCGTGACGCTCTTCGTCAACCCGAAGCAATTCAACAGCGAGGCCGATCTCGCCGCGTATCCGAGCACCGAGGACGAGGATGCCGCCAAGCTGGCACCGCTTGGCGCGCACCTGCTTTATGCGCCGGATGCAGAGGAGATGTATCCGGCGGCCTTCGCCACGACCGTTTCGGTGTCCGGTGTCAGCGAGGGCCTGTGCGGTGCCTTCCGGCCGGGACATTTCGATGGCGTGGCGACCGTCGTCGCCAAGCTCTTCCTGCAGACCAGCGCTGACTTCGGCTTCTTTGGCGAAAAGGACTTTCAGCAGCTTCAGCTAGTCAGGCGTATGGCCCGGGACCTGGATATTCCAATCACCATTGTTCCTTGTCCGACAGTCCGCGAAGCCGACGGTCTTGCACTATCATCGCGCAATGTCCGGCTCTCGCAAGCAGAGCGTGCTGTTGCCCCCGAGCTATCATCGGTCTTGCTCGAGACGGCTGAGCGGCTTGCCCGCGGCTCGCCCGTCCTGCCAACGCTTGCCGAAGCGCGCGCAGCAATTCTGGCTGCAGGCTATCGCGAGGTCGAATACCTGGAACTTCGCGACGAGGCAGATCTGCGACCCATGACAAGCCTTGACCGACCTGCACGCTTGCTTGTCGCGGCCTGGCTCGGCGGCACACGGCTCATAGACAACGTCAGAATATCACGGGTTTCAACAGATTAACGGGGTTCTCGGCACGCGCTGTATCCGTCCGGGATCGTTTAAAACAAGGTCTCTGCCTGGCATCGAGCGATCACGGAGGTTACGCAAAGCGCAAATGCATCGCGTGTTTGAGAACTTCGTTGAGCAACTGTCTGCAAGTGTTGATGCTGCCGATCTCCGTGAGGCAATGGCATCCGCTGCAGCCGGCTTCGATTTTCCGCTATTCGCCTATTTCACTTACCCGTCGGCCCCCGGCGACGCCCCGCAATTGATCTCAAACTATCCTTCATCCTGGACATCACGTTATCTGCAACAGCGGTACCACAGTCTTGATCCGGTCATCCTGCGCGGGCTGCAAGGCTGGGATACCTTTGATTGGGGTGTGGATCGCGCTCGGCACTGTCTGCCGAATTCGCAGCAACAAATTCTGGAGAGTGCGGCTGAGTTTGGCATCCGCGGCGGCCTGACGATGTCCATGCATGATCATTGCGGCCGGTTTGCTGCCCTGACCTTTGCTTCCGACGAGTCCCGCCCGCCTCTGTTGCGGTCACTGACACGTTACGAAAAAGCATTGCAGCTGGTGGCCATCAACTTTCATATCCATGTCCGGCGCAGGCTCGCCGACGATCGCGTGGTGGATGGTGTAACGCTCACCCCGCGGGAGTTCGAGTGCCTGAAATGGGCGGCGCGCGGCAAGTCGGCTTGGGTTATCAGCCAGCTTCTCGGCGTCTCAAAGCGCACCGTGACCTTTCATCTGGAAAACGCCAAGGCAAAGCTTGGCGTTCGAACGATCAACCAGGCCGTTGCACGACTGGCTGCCTCCGGCCAGGCGAGATCCTGATTCGTCGGCCACGATAGCTGTAAACCTCTACAGGCTGCATCGCTGCCGGCTTTGCCCTTCGATGGCGGGAACACATCCCGCACGGAGGCGACCATGATGCAGCTGATAACACCAGACCTTTACGACGAGTTCGCAAGCGAGCTCAAAGAGATGCACGGGCTCAGGTTTCGGGTGTTCAAGGAAAGGCTCGATTGGGAAGTTGATACCGAAGACCAGATGGAAACAGACCCGTTTGATGGTCTGAAGCCTGTCTATCTGCTCCTCAAGGGATCCGACTGGCGAATTCGCGGTTGCGTGCGTCTTTTGCCCAGCACCGGACCCACAATGTTGCGCGACACGTTCCCGGTGCTGCTGGGTGCTGACGTCGTGCCCTCGACCTCCGACATATGGGAGAGCAGTCGTTTCGCGCTCGATCTCCCTCCGTCGGCGCCCAAGGCAGCGGGCGGACTGGCCCAGGCAACCTACGAGCTCTTCGCGGGCATGATCGAGTTCGGCTTGGCCAAGGATCTGACCCGGATAGTAACGGTGACGGACACGCGCATGGAACGGATCCTTCGCCTCGCGACGTGGCCATTGTCGCGCATCGGACAACCCAAGTCCGTCGGCAAAACGGAGGCGGTGGCCGGGTTTCTCGAGATTTCCCGCGCGAGCCTTTTGCGCATCCGCAGCAGGGGACGTCTGAGCGGACCGGTACTGTGGCAACCGGTTCTAGGCCCGTCGGCATAGCGTCATTGTGGACACCTGAGCCGTGAAGGATGCTGGTCTGCCCAAGGAAGCGACGGTCGGTCTTGTATGCTGGCCGGACTGGCGTCGTCACGAAGCTTACCACTACGCCAGACGATTGCCACGCACTGCCTGGGCCTGGGAGTTTCTTCGGCGCAATCCACAATTTCAGCGCGACCACGCCAAAATGGCACCGTCCGCCTACATTGTCGGAGCCCAGGCCGACATGAAGATAATCGAGTTGACGACAGGATCATCTTTCCTAAGACAATGGAGCCTCCTTTTTCGCGGACGCGCCACAGTCGGACGCTACGTCGGCAAGGGTCTTTTGGGATCCGCGCGACTGCGCCCGTATTCTACGAGCGGCCGCGGAGCCGGTTGGGCTCGACCACGATTTTGAACCGCTTGATCTCCCTTCGCTCTCATGCTGCAAGGACATCCTGCTGACACCTGCCGGCGTGCAGCACGTGCTGCTGAGGGAGGACTGCCGGAGTCTGCAGATCGCCCTTTCCGGTGCATCCGTTCTCCGCCCGTTGCGGCTATATGTCGACGCGATCGTGCAGCCGCAGCACCTGAAGTTCCATGTCGCTGCCCTTCAGTTCCTGAACGACATCAATGGTTGCGGCCGCCTGGCAGCTGCTTGCTTTCCGCCGGAACCCCGCGGAGCGCGTCTGCGTATCGTGCTCCAGGCTTTGGATGGCTCGCTTGCGGGAGCATCTCATCAGGAGATCGCCATTGCCCTGTTCGGGAGACGCCGTGTCGAAGAAGATTGGTCTCATCCAGGTAGCCATCTTCGCGATCAGGTGCGTCGCGCCATCCAACGTGGCCGCTACCTGATGGGCGGCGGCTATAGACAGTTCCTGATGTAATTCGGGTGACAGCTTGGTGATTGTCTTATTCGAAAACGCGCAGGCATCAATCTCCATTTCTCACTGCTATTGTGCCTTGTACAAGACGTGACACGCGCCTAGTTCTTCCGCAGCGGGAATCGGGTTTGAGTAATACGGACGAAGCACTGAGAACCAACGTTTTCGTGATAGTGCATTCATGCCCCGAGAATCCTGATGACGTTACGAACCCCGACAAAGCCGGCGCTGACTGAAACGGTCGCTGAACGTGCTCTGTGGCCTGCGCCGCCTGACTCTCGGTTTCGGCCATGCCGACCAACAGCCTATTGATAGGCCATCGCGGGCTAAACTCTACCGGCGAAAGCCGCGTCAACAGCGGCAGGCAATCAGAAACTTGATCGGCGGCGACGATGATTATGATCAACGTGACGAACACGTGAATCATGCCGACGGCGCCGACGCTGCCGATGATGATGATGCCGATCATGCGTCACAGTGCTTGTGATCATGCCGATCACCGCGTGCACGAGCGGCGGCGCTTCGTGTCAGGTGCGTAGCCCGGATGGTCCCCTTCGTGCCGCGGGGTGTGGGCTTGCGCTCGGTCATGAGGGCGTCAGGCGCAACGAGAAGTTTAGATCAGGGGCTCATCCATGGGGTGGATGATAGTTATCCCTACAATCAATTGTACCAATATTACCGAATACTACTACAAGATCCCCAATGAAAGCGGCCGGATGGGTATCCGTCTCGCGTGGGCTGAAGCTGCCGGCAAGAATGGGAAGACGAACATGTGCGGGATTGTTGGCATCGTTGGGCAACAGCCGGTGTCGGATCGGTTGGTCGACGCATTGAAGCGTTTGGAATATCGCGGCTATGATTCCGCCGGCGTTGCGACGATCACCGAAGGTGCCTTGCACCGCCGGCGCGCCGAGGGCAAGCTCGTCAATCTCGAGAGGAGACTGAAGGAAGAGCCGCTGAGCGGCAACATCGGCATCGGCCACACGCGTTGGGCAACCCATGGGGCCTCGACGGAACGCAATGCGCACCCGCACTTTACCGACGGTGTCGCCGTCGTCCATAACGGGATCATCGAGAATTTCACCGAGCTGAAGGACGAATTGGCGGCGGCTGGCGCCGAGTTCCAGACCGATACCGACACCGAGGTCGTCGCGCATCTCTTGGCAAGACACCGCCGGGAGGGCATGAGGCGGCAAGAGGCGATGCGTGCCATGCTGAAACGCGTCAGGGGCGCCTATGCGCTTGCCGTCCTCTTCGAAGATGATCCGTCGACCATCATGGCGGCGCGCAACGGACCACCGCTGGCGATCGGTCACGGCGACGGCGAGATGTTCCTGGGCTCCGACGCGATCGCGCTCGCTCCCTTCACCAATGAAATTACCTATCTCATCGAGGGCGACTGGGCCGTTGTCGGCAATTCGGGCGCCCATATCTTCGATTTCGACGGCCATCCCGTCGAGCGTCCGCGCCATACCTCCACGGCCGCGGCCGATCTGGCCAACAAGGGCAACCATCGCCACTTCATGGAGAAGGAAATCTACGAGCAGCCCGAAGTCATCGCCCATGCTCTCCGTCACTATAGCAACATCATAGAGAATCGCGCCGACATGGTTTCTGGCATCGATTTCGCCAGGATCCCGAGCTTGGCGATCTCGGCCTGCGGGACCGCCTATCTCGCCGGACTGATCGGAAAATACTGGTTCGAACGCTATGCGCGCCTGACGGTTGAAATCGACGTTGCGTCCGAATTCCGTTACCGCGAGATCCCGTTGTCGCCGCAGTCGGCGGCTCTTTTCATTTCGCAGTCCGGCGAAACCGCCGATACGCTCGCATCGTTGAGGTACTGCAAGGAGCGTGGGCTGAAAATTGGCGCTATCGTCAATGCCTGCGAATCGACCATCGCTCGGGAGGCCGATGCGGTCTTCCCGATCCTTGCCGGACCGGAGATTGGCGTCGCCTCCACCAAGGCGTTTACCTGCCAGCTTGCGGTTCTAGCCGCACTCGCCATCGGCGCCGCCAGAGCCCGCGGGACCGTAACCGAAGACGAGCTGCAGGCGCTCGTCAGGAGCCTCGCCGAAGTGCCGCGCGTCATGGGCCAGGTACTCAACAGCATCCAGCCGGAGATCGAGTTCCTGTCGCGCGAACTGTCAAAGTGTCGTGACGTCCTGTATCTCGGCCGTGGCACCAGTTTCCCGCTAGCGATGGAAGGTGCGCTGAAGCTCAAGGAGATTTCCTACATCCATGCCGAGGGCTATGCGGCGGGTGAATTGAAGCACGGTCCGATCGCATTGATCGACGACAACATGCCAGTGATCGTCATCGCGCCCCATGATCGCTTTTTCGACAAGACCGTCTCCAATATGCAGGAAGTGGCTGCCCGTGGAGGGCGGATTATCCTCATCACCGATGAAAAAGGGGCAGCCGCATCGAAACTCAACACCATGCACACGCTCGTGTTGCCGGCTGTCGACGAGATTATCGCGCCGATGATCTTCTCGCTGCCGATACAGCTTCTTGCCTACCACACGGCGCTCTTCATGGGCACAGACGTAGACCAGCCGCGCAATCTCGCAAAATCGGTCACGGTCGAGTGATTGTGAACCTTTATAGGTGGCGATGCTTGGCCATCTTCGCTGCATCGGCGGTGGAAATTGGTCGAAGGTATCAGCGTCCGCGAGGCTGGGTGGACGGTGCCGCGAATAGCCACTGGAGGCGTCAATGAGAGTTCGAGTTGCTGTTCAAGAAAGCCATCGGGGAGAATGAGTCGTGTAGGATCGCAGGTCGAATGCGCTACAGCCGATCAGGCCATCTCATGGCGGGCAGGTTCTTAGAACTTGATCAGAAGCAGGTGAGCCGCCATATTCCGACCCGGCTGCCAATTTCAAGTGGCCCATTCCATGGATGAGGCCGGTCCGGCCGAATGGACGTCCATTTTTTTGATTTGCTGGATGTGCGCCAGGGTCGGGGAGGAAATCTCCCGATTTGTCAGGCGCTCCCATCTTCTTGGAGATGTTTATGAAGGATTCGCGCATTCCCGAGCCAGTCTTGACGGCTATGTCGCAGGGGACCCACATCATCCGCGCTTATCGTGAGCACCTTGGGTATTCAATCGAGGACCTCGCGGTCGCGTGCGGGCTTGCCGCTCAGGAAATCCAAAACATCGAGCGGGGTCTAAAGTACAATAAGGGCTATCGGAATCGGATAGCGAGATCGCTGTCCATACCTGTGGGAATTCTTGAGGCAGAGTCGGACATATCGGACGCCGCCTGATCAGTCGGATAATCTGCAATGGGTGGAAGACCGCTCTTGTGATGTGACGTTTGCGGCTGATAGTCGTCGCTTGATTCCGTTGGACGCGAATGCCTTCTGGCGCAGTACCGCCAAGAGAATTCTCGTCCACTGTCCGAGTCAGGAACTGCACACGGGCTCGCCGAACAGGAAGTTGGAACGCTTCGTCATGCTGTCTTAGGCGATATAGCCGCCCGGAGTGCTGCGACACGTGCACGATAGCATTGGCTCGCGAGGATGGATTGCTAACGGCGAACCCATGCTGGTCGGCAAGGCGATACTGGCTGGAGCATCAACTCGGCCGACGAGAGTGGCCCCCCATCCTAGGCAGGATCGGCCGACATGGCCGGCATCGCGAGCCGCTCTGAAAAGAGCACAGCGGGCATCCAGACGCTGCCGGGTTGACTATGGGTGTCGGAACCGCAAAAAGGGGCCGCTCTTCATGAGTGGCGTGCGGCGGCCGGGGAAACCCCACCCCCCCCCCCCGCGGCCGGCGCGCGTCTAGCCGCCGTGGTTCACGGGCTGTAGCATTTGACGGCCTGAAGCGACGCTGTGTCGCCGTTGCGGTGCTTTTCCACGCGCCTCGTCAGGCGCCGGGATTGCTCCGTCGTGATGGCAGGCGGGGGTTTGCAGGTTGCGGTCGACGGGT
>NZ_JAMYRK010000089.1:0-19533 GCF_040321335.1 Mesorhizobium sp. M0437 | reverse complement strand
CGGCGCAACACCAAAACCCGGCGTTCGTTGTTTTCGCGAGCCCTCACACAACGGGCGGCAAAAACTGGGCTCCCCCGCCGCCCCGCCCCCCCCCCGGCGGGGCGGGCGCTCGACTTCATCACAGGGTTGATTCGTCCACTTCATGTTGGACGACCCGGACGCGCAGAAAAAAGCGCCTGCGGCGGGTCCTTTGTTAACCACCATGATGCGGGACCACAGCGACAGGGCGTGCCGGAGACGGTCAATCCGGCCGGCGATGTCGTCGCCGGCGGCGACGGTCTCATTCAGGATCAGCATCGACCAAAGAGCGAGGCCACTGCCGTTATGCTCGAGATCTGGGGACGGCGGCTTGGCGATCGCCGTCTACTCGGCGTTTCTCGAACTCACTGCATGCAAGACCGTGACGAAGCCCTTCACATTGCGGGTCGGGACATAGCTGGCTTCTTGGCGCGCTACCACCGCTAGAGATGCAGACTTCGCCCGACAGCTCCTGCTGGAGCGCGGCTTGGATCTGATGGCAGAATTCTTGCGGAGACGCGGACAAGTGGGGAGCACTCCAACCCTACACACGCGTCACTGGCTATCAGTGTTGACCGTATAATCTTCGGAATGGCAATGGCATATTTTACAAAGCACGACCGCAATCAAATTATATACCGCAGCTGGGAAGAGCCGGAACAGTCAAGCGCAAGGATGAGAATTTTGGTCCTCAAGCTTGATCATGTCGGCGACTTTTGGATGTCTCTAGGGCCCCTAAAGGACCTTCGTCAGCGTTTTGCGCATGCCCACATTACGCTGGTGGTGGGAAGCTGGAACATCGCTACTGCAAAACAGTTCGACCTCGCCGACGATCACATTGCTTTTGACTTTTTTCCTCGCAACCCAAAAGTCAAAACGCGCAAAAAAGCCGCCGACATAAGGCCGCTGCTGACCGGCGAGTTTGATCTTGCCATTGATATGCGTGTTCCGGAAGAAACAAGGCCCATCTTGCTTGAAGTCCCCGCCAGGCACCGTGCGGCGATAGTTGATCCGTACAGCATGCATCAGATCGATATTGCGATAGCGCCATTCAATCTGAAACTGCGCAGAACCATCCTCTACAAGCTGGTCCAAAAAATAGGGCTTGCTAACAAAATCCCTCGTAGATGGCTTGATTGGTTCATTGACCGCAAGCAGGTGCGTCTCCAGCATGTGTCAGAAATCCTCCTCTTTCTGGTCGCAAAGGCAGCTGCCTATTTCGAAAGCGGAGCGGGTCACCCACAGAATTCGACTACAGGCAATGCCCCGATTGTCGTGGCTCCGTTCTCCAATTCCAGCCTGCGAGATTGGCCGATTGAAAGTTTTGGCAAAGTTGTCGCTGCTCTTTCGACCCGTGGTGAGGTGGTCCTCGTTGCCCGTGGCGAATGCCTGGAAGCGCTTGAGGAGGTTGCGAACATAGCTCGGGATCGTGGAGCCGCGAACATTCGGACGGCTGTCGACTTGTCGGAATTGGAATTCAATTATCTCGTGAATTCGGCCGCGCTCGTCGTTTCGAACAATTCAGGCACCGGGCATGTCGCTGCCCAGCTTGGCCGCCCTACTATCGGCATTTTCACGGCGTCACATCTACCGGAGATTTGGGGGTTTCGAGGTCCCCTGGTCAGCATGCTTATGAGTGTTATTGAATGTCGCGGGTGTGGTCTGGACCAAGTGCGGCATTGTCCGGTCAAAGTCCGATGCAAGTTCGACATCACGCCGGATCTCGTGATTGCCGAGGTAAACGCCTTGATGAATCATTGTAAGGGTACGGCACAAGCTTAGTGGCTCGCGGTCACCATAACCGCGATTGCCCGGATCTTGGTCGCTGATTCAATCGCTACAAACATCTAAAGGCCGAAATTCAGAATTGAATCGACTTGGTCGAAGGACCGCAGTGGCGATGTCACCCCCTGGGCCGGGCGACCATTTCGTTTTCGTTCGCATGCCCGTCCATAGCGACAGCGCCACTAACAGCAGATGAACCACACAAAGTGAGGGAGACCCCAATTAAGTGCCAAGCGACAGCTGGCCCAAGGCGCCTGGCTGAAGGCGCATGAAAACCTCGTCATCACCGGGCAGACCGGCACCGGAAAGACTTGGCTGGCCTGCGCCTTCGGACGTCAGGCCGCCCGGCTCGAATCATTCCGTGCTCTACCTGCGCATGCCGCGTCTGTTCGAAGATCTCGCCCTGGCGCGTCGCGACGGCCGCTTTCCCCGTCTCATCGACAAGCTGGCTCGGGTGCAACTGCTCATCCTTGACGACTGGGGCACCCACAGCCTGACCGACCAGCAGCGTCTCGATCTGCTGGAAATCTTCGAGGAACGCTATCGCCGGAAATCAACGCTGATCACCGCCCAACTGCCGATCGCCCAGTGGCACGCCATGATCGGCGAGCATGAGAAAGCAAAAAACACCGCCGCCCTTGACCGGCGCCGAAAACGGCGAAATCAATCGCAAATGACTTCAACCAGGCAACCGAGCGCCGACCCCATCCTGCTGTCCGCGAATTAGTGAAACTGCTGTCCCCGATTTAGCGGAACGACTGTCTCGTTTTTGCGAAATACGCACGTCCGACGCAGCTTGCGTTGACAGAGGCGGTTTTACGCGCAATAGCACTTCCGCTCGGCCTATTTTTGTGGAGTTCAATTGTGGTTCGGCCAAGGGCGCTGGGCGCCGGACCGGCCCCGTGTAAAGAGAGAGAGACCCTGCATGGAAGAATTCTTACCGCGCATCGCCACTGGTGCCGGCATCGGCCCGGCTCTCGCAGAGAAGGCCGTTGGGTTAATGCTGGGTTTCCTGCAAAGCCACGCGGCCGACGGTCCCGTTGCCCGCATGATCGAGGCCATTCCGGGAGCTTCGGAATTAGTAGCGAAGTATCATGGCGACGACCCAGAGGGTGGCGGCCTTATGGGGCTCGGCCAGCAATTGATGAGTGAGGGTCTCAGCATGGCAAAGATCGCCGGCCTCGCCAACGAGACGATCGCCTTCACCAAGGAACGTGTCGGCGACGAACTCGTGGACGAGGTCCTCAATTCAGTTCCTGGCCTTCCCCAGTTCGTCTAATCAGCGGCAGCCGGGGGCGCATGACCTCGTGCGCCCGTACCGGCCGTTCTGCGCAGTAGGCATTCTCCGCCGAGCTTTCCGTACCGATCTCGCCAGACCACCAACCGCCGGGCACGCGAAGCGAGCGTTGGAGTACTTCATTCGTCTATTCCAAAATCGACCTCAGGCGAATCGATGTGTATAATTTCTGGCGGTAAGGGTTTATCCTGAACGCTTTCGATGAAGCCCGCGAGATAAGCAAACGTATTGTATTTCTCGAGGACCAACCGCTTCGCCTCTCGTATTGCGCCGCGACGCTCCTTCCAGAGGTCCGAGTTGATGATTTCTTGAATTTTTTGGATTACGTTCTTGTCCTCTGGGTCAATCAGAACCATTGAGTCCGAAGGGAAGAACCTCGTGATTGCCGGGCTGCCGTAATAGATCGGCATTGTTTCAGCAACGAAGCAGTCCATAAGCTTCTCTGTGAAATAGTAATCAGCACGAGTATTCTCGAAAGCTATACTGTAACGGTAAGGTGCGAGTGCGTTCCATTTATCTCCAATCAGCCGAAAACCTCGGCCGAACAGGTCAAAATCGAGCTCCTCTCTCAGCCGTTCCAGAAACGCCAGCCGATATCGATGCCCTTTAAGCAGGGCGATGTTACTGGTAATCCATGAGAGCCGAAGCGGCTTGTCCACGACTTCGCTGACCAGAAGTTGGTCATATGTCTTGTTTACAGACCAAGACCGAGTGATAGGTGGAGCCAAAACGAATCGGCGCCCTGCATTCTGCCGAGCAGCCAGCTCTGCGTCAGACGTCAGGACGATAGTATTTTTCCCCTGCCCTTCATGAAATGCGCGATGAGCTTTCGTCGGCGGTTCGCCGATTGCAAAAATTGTCCTGTTTGGGCTCGCCTCGATATCAACAGGGAGCCCAAAAAGAGAAGCAGAGTTAAAGACGATATGCCAATCGGGCACGAAGGATGTCGTGCGTACAAAAGCGACATTGTTCCAGATTCCACTGCCCTTTGGAGTGAGATGGTGGATTGCATCATCCAAAACGCCCCAAGAATCCAGACATGTAGCAACAATGGGCGCCGGACGTTCCGTCAACAATTTGGCCAACAAAGCAGTTCCACCCCATTCACTTCCGTTGGACCGGGAGCAACTTGTGCATCGGGCGCAACACCTCTCAGCGCCTGAAATAGCTCGCGATCCTGATCGATATCAAACACACGATTCTGTGCGACTTCGCGCCATTCGACAACTCATCTCTAAGACCGCGGGAATCCCTTCACTCGTGAAGGTACTCAATCGCCATTCCGGATTGCGGTAACATTGGGCAGCATAAACCTGCCGGGACCCGCCGTCGAGGCAATTGTCGCTTTGCACTTAACCAGGTTCTTCCTCATTTTGTGTGGTGATCAGGCCGGTTGAGTGGCAGCATGCGTGCCCTAAGGAGTTCGGAGCCCGCTCTGCCGTACATCGCACGCTTGATCGTCTTCAGGCGGTTGATCTGCCCTTCCGCCTGGCCGTTGCTCCACCGTAATTCAATGGCATTGCGAACGGCGTCAACGTCACGGCGTAGGACCCGAGCGAAACGCGTGATGGCGACGAGCCCGGAGTTGACGGCATCCTCGATCCAAGTGTCGAGCTTGTCCAATTCACAGGCCCCGCAAAATGCCGCGGAAGCGCATGGCAAGCCTGCGCATCGTGGCAAACTCATGTGATCCTTGCTTCAGGACGTCGACCTTTCTCGCCTGGTTGATCGTCAGCATACCCCGGGCCTTCATGCAGAGGGCCGCGGCGACTACCGGCGAGATCACATGGCCGGTCGCCGGATCCTGGATGGGGACAGCATCGCGGGCTGGTTGATGGCGTATGATCGAAGCAGGCGACGCACTGTCCTCGCCCGTCCTCTCGGCGCGGCGCCAGCTTGGGAGAAGCCGCTCCAGATTCGAGAAACTGCCCGTGTAGCCGCGCTGTTTGATATCGTGGAACAGGTGTCGTCCGCAGCGATTGCCGTCTCTCCAGGACTGGCTAAGAAACGCCTCGAAATATAAGGGTGACGTCGGCTCGACGCGGCCCTGCGTCGGTCGGGTGGCGTGTCGAAATTCAGCCATTTGGCGATGCTGCGCCGGCCGTAGCCGGTACGACGGGCGATCTCGGAACAGGACAGCCCTTTCCTTGCGCAAGGCGTGAACCATTTCGAACACCGTCTGCCGCGATTGTCGATGAGCGTGGCGCACCCGGCGCCGATGCGTTGCGTCAACGTGCGGATCATCCTGCATCAGATCGACTTGCGCGCTCCCGATACCCTTATCGGGCAGCAATGCAGGCCCCGTGGCGCGGCCCGAAAGGCTCATCTGCTCCTCGATTGCGACCCGCAGATTCTACATGAGATGGAACCGATCAGCCACCTGGCGCGCTTGCGGTGCACCCTCGCGAACAGCTTGCGCATAGAGCCCGCATCGGTCTCGGCTCACGATCTCGACGGAAGGGTGCCGCTCTAGCCATTGCGACGCACTCGCCACGCTTCTGTCATCCAGGATGTCGACAACCGAATGGCGCTCCAGGTCCACGATCATCGTGCCGTAGCGCCATGATCGCCGCCAGCTCCAGTCATCGATGCCAACGACCCGAATGGTGGAGTTGCTGTGAGCGACCGCGGCATCTCGCTTCAGCTGCCACAGGATAGTGTCGTCGCAGACCGGCATGCCGAGCCGTCGCATCAAGCGCTCGCCGGGACGGCCGCCGGTGCTATGGCCGAGCAGACCGACAATCTCCGCGACCCTCCAAGGGGAAGCAATCGTCGGCAGACGGTCGGTGAATGTTTGTCGTTCACATTTCTGATGTGCGCACCGCCAGCGGCTCAACCGAGGCTTCACCGTCACGGTCTTGCCCTGGACCGGCAGATTCTGAAGGCTGCGGTTGGACCAGCCATGCCGACTTCGGGTCCGTCGTCCGCAATCTGGGCAAAATGCCGAACGCCGGTCCGGCAGCGGAAACAAGCCAACTGTCATCATCAGTGAGCGCGACACCCCGTATTTTAGCCCCTGGGCCGGGGGACCATTTTGTTTTCGTTCGCATGCCCGCACATAGCGGCATCCCTCGCCAACGGCGAATGAACCACACAAAGTGAGGCAGAGCCCCATTAACTGCCAAGCGACACGATCCTTGGCTGCGTACCCGTCCTCGACGATTCCCTCGGAGCATCATTCCTGGCTAATCCTTTTACCCGGCCATACGCGATCAGCCACTCACGGCCCGGACGAAATGCGCAAAGCTGGCCGCCGCACGTCACAATGCGCAGCGCCTTATTTGGACGATGCTGATATTTTTTCTTCAACGATTGGTCTCAATGCGAAAGGGCTAGGCCGATCGTTGCCTGGCCGAGCGCCAGACCGCCGTCGTTTGCGGGAATGCTTACGTGCGCCAGCCCCTCCAATCCTGCGACTGTGAGCTCGGCAAGTACGCCTTTGAGCAGCAGCCGATTCTGGAAAGCGCCACCGGACAGTGCGACCGTGCCGACGCCGTTTTCGTTAGTGAGTCCGATGGCCTTCCGCGAGATGATCTCTATCAGCGTCCTGTGGAAGCGCGCAGCAATCAGCCCGGTTTCGGCGCCCAAAGCCTGATCACAAAGAAGCGCTTCCCACAGACCTTTCCAGGAGATAACCGGTCCCTTCCGCGAGGTTGCTGGCCAAGCCTCGGCCGCATCCATGAACGGGCTGGCGAGCGCCTCCATCTCCATGCCGGCTTGCCCCTCGTAGCTCTGGCGCTCCAAACAGATGCCGAGGACTGCCGCGCAGGCATCGAAAAGCCGCCCCGCCGAGGAGGCAAGCGGAGCATTGACGCCCCTCTCGATCATCCGGTCCAGCACCCGAAGCGGCTTTTCGGCCAAGGCGGGGACGAAGGGCCGATCGGCAGGAAGCTTGGCCAGGAAATCCGGACCGAAAGCCGCCCGCAGATGCGCATAGGCATTGCGCCACGGCTCGAGGCTGGCCTTGTCGCCGCCGGGCATGGCGACCGGCTCGAAGTATGCCAGCCTCCGGAACCCTCGATAGCCGCCGAGCAGGAACTCGCCGCCCCAGATCGTGCCGTCATCGCCGTATCCGAGACCGTCGAGGATAATGCCCAGCACCGGCGGTGCGTCGATTGCGCGGCCGTGCTGGGCAAGGCACGAGGCGAGATGCGCGTGATGGTGCTGGACCTGCACAAACCTCGCCGCGGTCTCACGGGCAAGCTCCATGGCAAGCTGGGTCGAACGGTAGCCCGGATTCCGGTCGGCCACAATGAGGTCCGGCTTCGTGTCGAACAGGCTTCGATACAGCCCCAACGCCTGCCTCCACGCGTTCTGGTTCTTCAGCTCGTCGAGGTCGCCGAGATGCTGCGACAGCAGCGCGTTGCCGTCGCCCGCCAGGCAGAACGCGGCCTTTAGGTCGCCGCCCGCAGCCAGCGCCCTGACCGGGCCATCGAAGCCCGCCGGCAGCGCCAGCGGCTCCGGCGCGAAGCCGCGCGCGCGCCGCAACACCGAAATGCCGTGCCCGTCGAATCGCACCACGCTGTCGTCGAGCCGGTTGACAATCTCGCGGTCGTGCATCAGCCAGAAGTCGGCGATCCCGGCAAGCTCCTGCCGCGCCTCGTCATTGTCCGTGCATTGCGGCTCGCCCGAACGATTGCCGGAGGTCATCACCACCGGACCGTCCAGCGCCCGCAGCAAGAGATGATGCAACGGCGTGTAGGGCAGCATGAAACCGAGCCGCTCGTGCTGCGGCGCCACGCCCGCCGCAACGCCGCAGCTGTCACGGCGCTTCACCAGCACGATCGGCGCCGCTCGGGCGGCAAGCGCCACGCGCTCCTCGCCCGACAGCTCCGCGAATTCGGCAAGCTGCTCCAAGTCGCGCGCCATCAGCGCGAACGGCTTACCGTCGCGCTTCTTGCGGGCGCGCAGCTGCGCCACCGCCGCTTCGTCCGTCGCGTCGCAGGCGAGGTGGAACCCGCCGATGCCCTTGATCGCGACGATCCGCCCTTCCCCGATCAGCGCCGCCGCCTCGCGGATCACCGCCTGCGGGCCGCCGCCGACCACGACGTGGTCTGGACCTTCCAACCAGACGCGCGGGCCGCAGGCCGGGCAGGCGATCGGCTGGGCGTGATAGCGGCGGTCGGCCGGATTTTCATACTCGGCCCGGCATTCCTCGCAGGTCGAAAATCGTGCCATAGCGGTCGAGCGGCGGTCATAGGGGATAGCCTTGACGATTGACAGACGCGGCCCGCAATGCGTGCAATTGGCGAACGGGTAGAAATAGCGCCGGTCCTTGGGGTCGAGCACTTCCGCAAGACATTCCAGGCAGCAGGCGGCATCGGGCACGATGCCGGTCTTCACCCGCCCGCCCGCGCTCGCCGCTATGGCGAAGCCGCCCGCCGGCCGCGGCCCCTCAAGCGTCGCCGTCTCGATCCCGTCGATCCGCGCCAACGGCGGGCATTGCGCCTTTAGCCTGTCCGCGAAGGTCTCGAACTCGGCATCGCTGCACCACAGCGCGATCTCCACGCCTGCAGCATCGTTGCGGACGTGACCCGATAGCCCCATAGCGGTCGCGATGCGCCACACTGTCGGCCGGAAGCCGACGCCTTGCACCAGCCCCGTCACCCGGACCAGGCGTCCCTCCACTGCGGGCTCGGCGAGCGGCGGGCCCATCAGCGCACCGTGCACACTATGCACGGGTCCAACGACCGCACGATGTGCTGGACTGCAACCGGCTCGGTCTCGCCGAGCCGCACCGGCGCACCTTCGAGCGCCAGCTCCAGCGGGCCACGATTGCCGGCCCAGTCGCGTGGCGAAAAGTTCTGCAATGCGTAGAGCAGGTCGATCTGCGCGTGGTGGCGGCGACGAACCGCGATCTGGAGAAAGAGCTGCACCCCGTTCTTCAGCGTGAGCGTGAGGTTTTCCGGATGACAGAGCTTGGTGATGTACTGGTAGATGCCGGCCTCGTTGATGCCGTCGATGGTGTCATGCGCGTCGGTGTAGCCCGAGATGATCATGCGCACGATGTCCGGCCAGCGGGTGCGCGCCTGCTTCAGGAACTCGGTGCGGCAGGTGCCGGCTATGCGCTGGTCACACAGGATGATCTGGATCCATTCCATCTCCAGGATCGAGCTGGCGGCCTTGGTGTCGCTGGCTACGTGGACATCGAAATCCTCGCTCAGGACGCGCCGTTGCGCCTCCAGCGAGCGGATTTCGTCGTCGACGATCAATATGCCCGGCAGGTCGCTCACGATGCCTTTTTCCTTCCCTCCCGGCCGGCCTGCCAGGCGACGTCGCGGTGGCGGGCGATCGTCACTGGGGTGCGCGACTTCGGCACCTTGTGCACGAAATTATGCCGCGCGACGTGGTAGCTTGGGTCGAAGCCATAGAAATTGCGGCGCATCCGCGAAAGCTCCTCCTCGCGATAGGCGCAAAGCGGCTTGGCCGCCTCGTCGGCTGCGCGCCGGGCTTGTTTTTCGGCGAGCAACCCCGGAAACTCTTCGCTCCCGGCCAGCGCGGCAGCCGACGCCCTCACTTGCGCCGTGAACAGCTCGCTTGCCCCCGCGAACACCCGGTTGGCCAGATTCAGATTCAGCGCCTCCTTCGCGCCCATCGGCAGGCGCGCTGCCGCGATCCGGCGGGCATTCTCAGTCCCGCAGCAGCTCGGCAGGAGATAGGTCCAGAACTCCGAGCCGTAGAGATTGCCCATGTCCTTGTAATGCGGGTTGAGGATGACGCTCGAGCGCATCCAGAGCTGGTCGGTGCTGCGGGCGAGAAACACGCCGCCCGCTGCCGCATTTCCGGCAAGCGCTGCTACGGTGATGTGGCTTGTCGTGCGGATGATCGCATCGGCGAGGTCGTCGATGGCATTGATGTTGACCCAGGAATCGTCGGCCGCGCTGTCGGCCGCCTCGATCCGGTTGAGGTCGAGCCCGTTGGACCAGAACTGCGGCCCTCCGCACAGCACGATCGCCCTGGTCGGACGCTCCGTCGCTTTTGTATAAGCGTCCAAAAGTCTTCGACAGGCGTCCTTTCCCATTGCACCGTTATAGAAGGGGAAGTGCAGATAGCCGACCGCAGCTTCTTCTTCGTAGATGATGTCCTGATAACCGCCCGGTGAATTGAGCGGGATCTCCGGCAGGTCTGCAACTTCCTTCGCGAAGACCATGGTCGCCGGCAGCTTGAACGGGTGTGGCGAATTGGGATGCCGGACATGGCCGATCCACAACGCGCCGTCGCCGGTGACGATGGCGATCGCCGGCCCGCTTCTGGCGGCGACCACTCCCGGCTCGGGGAGCGATATCTTGCCCCGTTCACCCCGCGCGAGAGGCAAGTCACCCCCTGGTTCACGTGCGTCTCGCGCGTCGAAAAGGAAGACCGTTTCGCCGAAAAGTTCGTCCCGCACGCCGGGCGCGCCGTCGGCTGCTGCGATATTCTTCAGCACCGTTTCGGTCGTGTCGGCAGCCCAATCGATCCGCCGGTCCGCCTGTTTGATCGCGTCCCGCCACCGGCCCAGCGGCGCTACAGATTGTTCTTCCAGGGCAATCGGCTTTTCGCCCTGCTCGAACCGCGCGATCGCTTCGAGCACCGCCGTCACCGCCGCGTCGGTCACCTCGTTGCTGTAGAGGCTCGATTTCGTCGCCTTTCGCATCGCGAAGGTGGCGCTCGCCCAGACCGGCCCCGCATCCATTTGGGCCGCCGCTTCCAGCACCGTGACACCCCACTGCGTCGCCCCGTCCACCATCGCCCAGTCCAGCGCGGAGGGGCCGCGGTCGCCGACGATGCCTGGGTGAACGATCATACAGCATCGATTTTCATAGACTTCTTTCGGGATTGCCCGCTTCAGAAACGGGGCAATAACGAGGTCCGGCCGAAACAAATCTACCGCCTCCATGGTCCGCTCGTCGTTGACGTCCATCTCGACCGAGACCTCGTGTGCGTGCTCGCCAAGCGCCACGAAAATCCTCTGACTCAAGGCGTTGAAGGCGGTGACGAGAAGCAGAATGCGCATCTTCAGCAGATCCTCGGGAGCTGTTCCCCGGCGATCCAGTCGACCACGCGCATACCGCCAAGTCTCGTTTTCATCCGCACCAGCGCATGCTGGTCTGTGACGACTTCGCCAATGATTGCGGCATCCCGGCCCATGGGATGAGCGCGTATCTCGGCGAGCAAAGTCTTCGCGTCTTGCGCCACGCAGATGGCGATCAGCTTGCCTTCGTTGGCAACATTCAGCGGGTCGAGGCCGAGCAGTTCGCACGCCGCCGCGACCTCCGGCTTCACCGGAACCGCCGCTTCCCGGATTACCATTCCGACCTTGGACTGCTGCGCGATTTCGTTCAGCGTCGCCGACAGTCCGCCGCGCGTGGGGTCACGCAACACCCGGATACCAGGAACGGAGCCAAGCATCGCCGCCACCAGATCGTGCAGAGCTTGGCTGTCGGAGATAATTTCCGTTTCAAAATCAAGGTGTTCGCGCTTCGACAGGATTGCGACTCCGTGGTCGCCCATGGTGCCGGAGACAAGGATTGCATCGCCCGGCCGGGCATTGCTTCCGGAGATGTCTGTGCCGTCCGCCAGCACGCCAACAGCGGTCGCGGAGATGAAAACGCCGTCGCCTTTGCCCTTCTCCACCACCTTGGTGTCGCCCGTAACCACGGGTACGCCTGCTTCCCGGGCGGCAAAAGCCATTGAAACAACTATTCTTTCCAGTTCGGCCAACGGAAAACCTTCCTCCAGGATGAAGGACGCGGACAACCAGAGCGGCCGCGCGCCCATCATGGCGACGTCGTTAATCGTGCCGTGGACCGCCAGTGCTCCGATATCCCCGCCCGGAAAGAACAGAGGCGAGATGACATGCGCGTCCGTTGCCATCACCAGGCGTCCGCAGACGGTGCCGAGCAGGGCCGCGTCGTTAGCCTGGGCCAGGAACTCGTTGGCCAGATGTCTTTGAAAAATATCCCGAATCAGCTCGGCCATCGCGCGGCCGCCCGCGCCATGCGTCATGTCCACCGCGCCGCGGACCGACGAGGTGGTGACGGCTAGGCTGGGATCGTTCGCGCTCATTATTCCGCCGCCTCCAACAGCTTCGGCTCGCGGAAACGGCCATAGGTCCAGTAGGCCGCGCAGGCGCCTTCGGAGGAGACCATGCATGAGCCAATCGGGTTCTGCGGCGTGCACACAGTGCCGAACAGCTTGCAGTCGGTCGGCTTCTTCAGCCCGCGCAGGATCGAAGGGCATTCGCAGGACTTCACCTGGCGCGAAGCCTTGACCGACAGCTCGAAACGCTTCTCGGCGTCGAAATCGGCATAAGCGTCGCGGATGCGCAGGGCGCTGTAGGGCACGGTGCCGAGGCCGCGCCAGTCAAAGGTCTTGCGCAGCTCGAAGACCTCGCTCACCAGTGCCTGCGCCTTGAGGTTGCCCTCCTCGGTCACGACGCGGGTATATTCGTTCTCGACCTCGTGCCGGTCTTCATTGACCTGCCGGATCAGCATCAGGATGGACTGCATGACGTCCAGCGGTTCGAAGCCGGCGATGACAACCGGCTTCTGGAATTCCTCGGCAAAGAATTCATATGGCTGCGAGCCGATCACGGAGGAGACGTGCGAAGGTCCCAGAAACCCGTCAATCTTGACGATGCCCAGTTCCCGCACTTCCGGCGATTCAAGAATGTGAGAGATCGCGGCCGGCGTGAGCACATGGTTGCAGAACACGCTGAAATTCTTGAACCCCTCGGCTTGCGCCGTCTTGATCGCGACGGCCGTCGGCGGCGTCGTGGTTTCGAAACCGATGGCGAAGAAGACGACTTGCCGCTCGGGGTTTTCACGCGCGATCTTTAGGGCATCGAGCGTTGAATAGACCATGCGGACATCCGCTCCGTCCGCCTTGGCGCGGATCAGGCTGCGTTGCTTGGTGCCCGGCACGCGCATCATGTCGCCGTAGGTGCAAAGGATGACCCCGTGCCGCTCGGCGAGCTCCACCGCATCGTCGAGGCGAGAGATGGGAAGCACGCAAACGGGGCATCCGGGTCCGTGCACGAAATGCACGTTCTGCGGCATCAGGTCCTGCACGCCGTGGCGAAAAATCGCATGCGTGTGCCCACCGCAGAACTCCATGAAATGGTAGCTCTTTTCCGGATCAGCCTCGATCGCGATGGCGCCGGCGATGGTCTTCGCAAGCTCCTGGTCGCGATATTCGTCGACATATTTCACGCCGAAATCTCCTCCAGCCCCTCCTCCAGCACGCCCGCTTCGGCCATCAGCTGCAGCGTGCGCTCGGCCTCCTCGGGGCTCACCTTGTGGAGCGCATAACCGACATGGACGAGCACGAAATCGCCAAGCGAAACGTCTGCCACCAAAGCCAATGAGATGCGCTTCGTGACCCTGTCGAACGCGACCACGGCCATGTCGTCATCGAGCAGTTCAACGACGCGGGCGGGAATGGCCAGGCACATCAGGCTGCTCCGAGCTCGGCCGCCCGCCGATGGCCGACTAGCGCCATGGCGCGGACCGCGCCGATCCAGGCCGTCCAGTCCGACATCCCCTCGCCCGTGCGCGCGGAAACCCTCAGCACCTTGATCCGCGGGTTCACCTTTCGGGCGTTGGCGATGCAGGCCTCCACGTCGAAGTCGAGATGCGGCAACAGGTCAGTCTTGTTGAGGATCATGAGATCGGCGGCGGCGAACATGTCGTGATATTTCAATGGCTTGTCCTCTCCCTCGGTGACTGAGAGCACCACCACCTTGTGTGCCTCGCCTAGGTCGAAGCCCGCCGGACAGACGAGGTTTCCCACGTTTTCGACGAGGAGCAGGCCTCCTTCGGCAAGGTCGAGGTGATCTGCGGCATGGCCGACCATATGCGCGTCGAGGTGGCAGCCCTTGCCGGTGTTGACCTGGATCGCGGGCGCGCCGGTGGCGCGGATGCGGTCGGCATCATTGGAAGTCTGCTGGTCGCCCTCGATCACGGCGATCGGCAACTTGCCCTTCAGTGCCTCGATCGTGCGGCAAAGCAGCGTCGTTTTGCCAGAGCCGGGGCTGGAGACGAGGTTGAGCGCAAGCACGCCGCGCTCGGCGAACATTTTCCTGTTCGCATCGGCATACTCGTTGTTCTTGGAATGGATATCCTTTTCCAGCTTGACCATCCGCGCCTGGCTCATGCCCGGCGCACGGGTGCCGCCGGGGCCCGAGCCACAATCGTGCACATGATCGTCATGATGGGGGCCGTGATCATGATCGTGGTGGTGATCATGATCGTGGCCGTGATGATGGTGATGGCCATGCGCCTTGCCCTCGATCCGGACGGCGCCCTCGCCGCATCCGCAAATAGTGCACATCAGCTCACCTCCAATTCCCTGATCTTCATTTCTTGGCCGCCGGTCACCTGCAGCTGATGGCTTCCGCAGTCCGGGCATGGATCAAAGCGTGCCGCGATCGGCACGCTCTGGCCGCAAGGCATGCACCAGGCCCTGCCTTCCGTCTCGACGATTTCCAGCCTTGCGTCTTGCGCCAGAGAGCCACGCATGACGACATCGAAGCCGAACTTCAGCGCCTCGACCTCGACAGCGGATAGCCGCCCGATTTCCATGCAGACGCGGCCCACCTTCCGAAAATCCTGTCTCGCGGCCTCTTCCTCGATGATGCCACGGACGCTCTCGCATATCGCCATCTCGTGCATCAGCGGAGCCTGATATCGTAGCCGACGCAGGGGTCGATGGCCCGGACCAGGAGATCGGCCTGGACCGCCAGATCTTCACGTCTGAATGCAGCGAGCGCCGAAAGCGAGCTCGCGGCAATGCCGCTCTCGGCGAAATGAATGCTGGTCGGAGCCGTGATGGCGTAGTCGGCGATTCGGTCGTCGTTCAAAACAATCCGATGTTCCAGCCGGCCGCGTGCTGCCTCGGCGAAGGCAGTAGCAGAGCGGCCCCCGTTCTCGTCGCGAAAGACTTCGCGCGTAGGCACTTCGGACCCCTCCGCGACATCCCGCAGGGCCGCGAGCCCTCCGGCGATCTGCGCCGGCAGCGTCGATGCCTCGACCACGCGGGCAGCCAGCCGCGCGGCCAGGCCGGCTCCACCGTTTTCGGAAAGGAAAGCGCGAACGAGCGGCGCACCAGCCTGCCTGGCGAGGCAGCTCGTGTCGGCCGACGTTTCCTTCGGCAAATGTTCGTTTCCCCCGTTTGTCGTTTCGGGGTGGCCTATCATGGCCCAGCCCCTTGCCAAGACCGGGGCGATGAGACGGGCCGCAATCGTGCCGCGCTCCATAGCCCACTGCGCGAAGGCATCGCGATCCATCTCGCCAAGCGGCTTTTCGCCTTCGTAGACCACGGACTGCGTTAGATGGCTCGCTTCGGCGGCCGTTTCGGCAGCGTCCGCGCCCGGAATCCCCACGCACACGCCGGGAACGAACGCATTCCCGCTTGGAAAAAGTGCCTGCTTGAGGCGCTGCGGCAGGCGCATAGCCCGGCGCAGGGTTTTACCGTCCGCAGGCTCGCCCGCGAGACTGGCAGTATCCAAGCCAATGCGCAGCAGGTGCTCGCGCAGCGTTTCGGTAAGCACAAGAAGCCGCCGCGCTTGCTTCGTGCGCCGGTCCGTCCCGATCTCCAGGGCCGCCTCGGCTGCCTCAACGCTCGCCGCCGACTGCGCAATACTACAGACACTGAACAGCGAACCGATCGCCGAGATGACCTCCGTCACCGGTCGGGCTCGCACGATCGGGCCAAGCGCAACCGGGCGCGGCGGCGTGACGATGGCTTCCATAACGCGACCGCCATCGCAGACGAGATCGATGGAGACGCGGCCATCAACCCTCATGCAGCGGTCTCCTCCTTGTCGCCCAAACCGAACAGCCAGCGGCGGGTCAATTTCGCCGGCTGGGAGCTCGCGGGTGTTCCGGCTGTCTCAACCTCGTCCAACGCGCTTGCCTCTCCCTCAGGTAGCCGGCCTTCCCAGACACGGATCATCTCGCCGTCTTCGTCTTCTTCCGCCTCACGGTTGAACAGTTCCGCAAGCACCTGCCGCGCGGCCTCTTGCGCACTCTCCTGGTCGGCGAATTCGAACATCGGCGAGAACAGCGAGCACATGCGGTAGCAGCCGAGCTCCTCTTCATAGGCCCGGAAGAACTCGAACCGGCCCGCCGGGAATGATGCATGCTCCTTGGTGCCCGTAGCCACGCGCGGGCGCGCTTGCCCGTCGCCAAATGGTAGAAGCACGAGGTTCATGAGCCAGGGCGTGACAAGAACCGCGAGCCATTTGCCCTGCCACTGCCGCACGCCCACCGCGCTGACGCAAAGCGCCGGATTGAGGATCGGAATTCCTGCCATGGCCGTCCGTTCGATCCGCTGAAACACGAACTCTAGATGGGCAGCGACGGCTTGCGAATGATCCATGTCAATCGCTCACGACCATGAAGCCCTGCTTGGAGCCGTCGCAGGTGGGGCAGCTCCAGTTCGCCGGCAGTTCGGCGAAGGGCGTGCCGGGCGGGATCTGCCAGTAGTCGTCGCCCTCAGCCGGGTCGTAGACATGCCAGCAAATCCTGCATTCGAGCCGCGACATCGGGCCGATCTTGGCATTGTCGCCGCCATATGAACCGGCAAAGAAGGAGTCGTTCACCGGTAGACCTCCAGGATTTCGAGGAGCCGCTGGCGGCTGTCCGCAATATCCTCGGGCGCGGCGCGGACCACCCCCGGCAAGGCCGTGACCTCGATCGTGTTGAGGATGAGATCGTCGGTCGAATTGAAGAAGCGCACCCACCAGACGCCGCGCGTCCCCGTCGTGGTCACGCGGCAATTGCCGTAGCCACGCGACAGCACGACCACCGGCCCGTGGCCAAGCAGGCCGTCGAGGAAGGTCAAGTCCTCTTCAGTGTGCGGCAGCAGCGACAGGTTTATGGCGTGCGGCCCGACGTCGGGCCCGACGAGCGGGATGCGGCCATTGAGCTCCGAAATCAGCGGCGGCGCGTTGAAGACGCCCGTCGGATAGGTCGCCGGCGCAGCGAGCGTATTGCGGCAGCCGGCGAAGGCCCTCTCCAGCACGGCCGAGGGAAAGGCGCCGACCTCGACGAAATCGCGCACGAGCCTGCCATCCGTTCCGGTCTGGCGCACGCGCCAGATACCGGCGAGCACCGACTCCTGAGCCTTCAGGTCGTCGCCGCAGATGATCAAGACCTCGCCCTCGCCCAGCGCCTGGTCGATCAGCGCAAGATTGGCGTCGTCGAGGCCGGAAAGATCATGCACCGCGTTTTCGCAATCCGGCGAGGACCGGCCGAGGCTTTCAGCCAGCGCGGAGAGCACCGCCAAAGCAGCTTCGAGCCCGGCGACATTTTCCTTCTCCGGCAACACGGGTGACGCAGAGGTCGCCATGCCCTTCGGCATTTCCATATACTGCAAGTCGCTGCCGTCCCCTTCGCTCGGCTGTGAACCCGGCCCGATGCCGCCGAATAGCGATGCTGCCATGATGCGCCCTCCCGGCCGCTTTCGCTCACTGGAAATGATCGTGGTCGTGACCGTCGTGGGTCGCGCAGGCTTCGGGAAGCTCGAAAGGCGGCGGCGCGCTCGGCCCGCGCCTCAGTATGCCGTCGAGCTCAGTGAGGTAGTCTTCCCAGTCGAGCACGCGCTTTATCGCGCCGAGATATTCGCCGTTCCTCAGGAAGACAAGCGCCGGGAAGGCGTCGAAGCGATAGCGGCTTTGCAGCTCGCGTTCGCTCTCGCGCGATACCACGGCGGGCTTGAACACGCCCTGGAAGGCCTGCACCAGCTCCGGCAGGATCACCGCCACATCGTTGCTCTCGGCGAGCCGCAACCAGTCACCGGGAAAAAACAGCGCGGTGAGGTCGTGGGCCTCGGCGAATGCGTCGATGTTCGCCTCGTCAACCACCGGGATGCGGTGGCGCTCCATCATCATGGTGAGAACGGGTGAAAACATGGACTCAGGCGTCCTCCGTGCCTTGCGGTGAAAGGGCTTGCCCCGGCCGCAAATGCTCCGGCAGTTGCGGCTCGCGGCCGACCAGGTCGGCGAAGAGGTGGTCGAGGTCGGTGTCGCCGGCGAGCGCACGCTCCGTCGCTTCGATCGCGTCGGCGATCAGGCGCGCCGTCTCGGCAGTGACAGTCTCGCGCGCGGTGTCGAGGAAGGCGAGTATCCACGTACCCGCTGGCTGGTCGCCCACCAGGGTCATATCGAGGCGCCGCGTGCCGCTGCGACCGGTGCACAGGGCAATGCCACCGCTGCATTCAACCACCTGGAAGGGAACGCCGACACACATCAGCCCTGCCTTCCAGACGATTGCAAAAGCGCGTCGACCTCGCACTCGAAATTCGCCGGACCAGCGAAGGCACCATTCTCGAGAAGCCGCGCCCCGTGACGACAGGCCTCTTCCGGTCGGGGTCGACCGCTCTCGTAGATGCCGATGCGCATTTCGCGCGAGGCGAGCGTCTCTTCTTCGGCCAGCGGTTCGGTGCGCTTGGCGATCGTCGCGCCGAGCCAGGCGAGCCACTCGATGGCGATCTCGATTGCAGGCTCGATCTGAGCCTTCACCGCGGGCCGGAGACTGCCGCCGTAGTCGTCCAGCTCGACCGGTTGCACGCCGACGAGAAGGAGATGGGCGGGATAGTCACCCATCATCTCGGCCATGGCGAGAACTTCCTGAAAGCCAGTCTGGTGGAGCGAAATCTTCTTCACACCGAGGAAGGCCGGCACCTCGCTGCCTTCGACGAGCTTCAGCGTGCCGGGCGCCAAGCCGTAGTCGACCGCGTCGAACACCACGAGGATGTCGGCCTCGCGGATATGTTGGAGGAGGTAGATGCCCTGCGTGCCGCCATCCATGGCCCGGACGTTGTCCGCCGTTTCGCAGAGCCGGTGGAACTCCTCCACCACGCGGATGCCGAAGCCCTCGTCGGCCCATAGCAGATTTCCGATGCCGAGCACGAGCACCCGTGGCGCGTCGTTCATTGGGAAGCCTCCTTTCGACCTTTTTCTTCCAGCAGCAAGAGGCGGGCCAATTGGCCGGGGGCCGGCAAATGGTTGCGAAATAGGTTGATCTCTGGATAGCGAACGACGCGTATGGAAAGCGCGATGACGATTTTACCGCACAAACGGAAAGTATCCTTCCATTGACGGATACGGCAACGGCCGGACTGAGAACCGAATTCCAGGCCGATGGAAAGTTTGCGTTCACTCGCCCTCCCCACTCCGCCTCGCTCCGCACCTTTGCCCTGAAAGGGATAGAGGAAGGGCGCCGGGCGTTGCGGTTGGCACTTCCTCTCCCCGTCGAACGGAGGAGAGGTGTCGAGGCAAGCCGAGACGAAGTGTGGATCGACTTGAAGGCAACCCGTCTTGAAGAAAAGAGCCGGGGGGGGGGGGGGCCCGGGGGGCGGGGCGGGGGGGGGGGGAGGGGGGGGGGGCGGGGCGCGGGGGGGCGGGGTGGGGGCCGCGAGGGGGCGCGCCCGGGGCGCGGCAGAGCGGGTGG